>CBIMFG010001045.1:0-2684 GCA_966243125.1 uncultured Niastella sp. | reverse complement strand
CATGAGAGCGTTATTACAACAATTAATAAAGAACGAATAAAGAAGTTTAAATGTTTACCTTTTAACCCGTTTACGTTTTAACTGTTTAACTTATCTACGGGTCAACTGGTTAACTTTTTATAAACGACTCCATCTTTCATAACGAAAGCTACTCGCCCCATTACCTGAATATCTTTAACAGGATCTCCCTCCACCGCAATTATATCAGCCAACTTACCCTTCTCAATACTACCCACTTTATCACTTACACCAATCAGATCAGCCGCTGAAACTGTGGCCGATTGAATGGCTTCCATAGCCGGCATACCCGCCTCCGTCATGTACACAAATTCCATCCAGTTCTTTCCGTGCGCATATACTCCGGCATCGGTACCAAAGGCGATCTTCACACCCGCTTTATAGGCTTTGGCAAAGGTGTTTTGTATTTTGGGGCCAATCGCCAATGCCTTGGGTGTAACCAGTGCCGGATAATAACCAGGCTTTTTGGCGGAATCAGCCACTGATTTTCCGGCTGTAATGGTAGGCACAAAATAAGTACCATGCTGTTTCATTAACTGCATCACTTCTTCATCCATGAGGGTGCCATGCTCAATACTGTTCACCCCTGCCCGTACGGCTCTTTTCATAGCTTCGGCGCCATGGCAGTGTGCCGCCACCTTATAGCCATAATCGCGTGCAGTTTCCACAATGGCCTTTATCTCTTCTTCGGTGAATTGAGGGTTCTCACCGCTTTTAGCAACGCTTAAAACACCTCCACTGGCTGTGATCTTTATTACATCGCTGCCATCTTTATACCGCTGCCGTACGGCCTTGCGGCATTCATCGGCGCCATTGGCCACCCCTGCTGCAGGACCAGGATCATCCATCAGGTCTTTTCTATAACCATTGGTGGGGTCGGCATGGCCACCCGTAGTAGCAATGGCTTTACCTGCCGTATAAATGCGCGGTCCCTTCACCAGTTTTTTATTGATCGCATTTCGTAGCGCAATATTTACACCCGTACCACCCAGATCGCGCACCGTGGTAAACCCACACAGCAAAGTGCGTTCTGCAAAACCCACCGATAAAAATGCATAATCGGCTGGGTTATTGGTAAATTCCTCCAGGTATCTGTTGGGACTGGTTTCATGTTCCAGGTGTACATGGCAATCGATCAACCCGGGCAGAACAGTTTTATTTTTAAGATCGATCACTTTATCAGTGCCCGCCGGTTTGGTATAACCCGGTTGTACATCCGTAATGGTATTGCCATCTATAATAACAGAGTATTCAGTAAGCAGCTGCCCTTTGGTTACATCAATCAGTTTACCACAATGCAGAATGGTGCGTTGCGCCAATAGCAGCATAGGGCTACAGATCAAAAGTGCAAGCAGTAGTTTTCTCATGGTAAGAGTTTTAATGAAAGATAAGTCATTTAAATAGCTTATTGTTCCCTGTTAGAAAAAATTATCAAATGATATATGTAACTTTAAGACACTATGTTTGGTTTATTTTCAAAAAGGCAGCCTGAATGTCCCATCGACGTCAATACCCGGCTTTGGATGGAACAGGCCTTTGTTTGGCTGGTGCAGGAGTTTGGACCAAACAACCTGCTTGCCAAACCCATGCTTTTTCCAACTACCGAACACTTTCCCATTCCTTACGATGGGTCCAAAGACTCATTTATACAAACCGCGCACATCGTTGCCCGGCAAATGGAGATCGATCTGCAACAACTCAACCTCGATTTGTATAATGAAAGTGTGCAGGAAATAAAAAGTGATTACGGGTTCAGCATGTTCACCCAACCCGATGAAACCAGTGAAATACCGTTAGCTGCCGGTTTGTACTTTGGAAAAAATGAAACAGGTAAATTCGATGTGTTTATAGAAAAGAATAATTTATTAGACCCTGAGAAACTGGTGGCCACCCTTGCACATGAATTTGCACATATAAAACTCCTGGGCGAAAAACAGGTTCCTTTTAACGATGAATCATTAACCGATTTAACCACGGTTATTTTTGGCATTGGCGTATTTAATGCCAACTGTGCCTTCAGAGAGATCAAAAACTTTTACGTTCGCGGCCATAGCACCCTGGGCTATCTGAAACAACGCGAATGGGGTTATGCGCTGGCTTTGTATGCTTATTTCAGACAGGAAAACAATCCCGGCTGGATAAACCATCTTACCCCCAACATCCGGTCAGACTTTAAAAAAAGCACCGCTTTTATTTACGCCAATCGCGATAAGATCTTTAAAGAAAAATACAATCCCCTCCCGAAGTAACCGGGAGGGGATTGCACAATATAGATATGTCTTTTATCAAACTTATTTGTTCGGCTGCGGTGTATAACGCAGGTAAGGCTTAACAACCTTAACCCCTTTAGGGAATTTCTTGATGGCGTCATCAGTAGAAACTGCAGGCACTACAATTACATCTTCGCCTTCTTTCCAGTCGGCTGGTGTAGCCACGCTGTAATTAGCGGTCAGTTGCAGTGAATCAACCACGCGCAATACTTCGTAGAAGTTTCTTCCTGTAGATGCCGGATAGGTGATCATCAGTTTTACCTTTTTATCGGGTCCTATCACAAACAGTGAACGTACAGTAAATGTTTCAGAAGCATTCGGGTGGATCATATCATACAAAGTAGCCACGTTTTTATCTTCATCAGCAATGATGGGGAAACCAACAGTGACGTTTTG
>CBIMFG010001044.1:0-2688 GCA_966243125.1 uncultured Niastella sp. | reverse complement strand
TATGGAATAGCAGCTACAGCCGATGGCGGCGCCATTATAACAGGAGCAAGCAGCAGTAATCAAAGTGGTGATGTAGGGGCCAATCATGGAGAGGGCGACTTATGGGTATTTAAGGTAAATGCCAGTGGAACTATAGAGTGGAACTATCTGTATGGAGGAACCGGCGACGATATGGCCAGTGCTGTAAAAGTTACTCCTGATGGCAGTTACTTATTACTGGGCGATGCTGATTCAAATGATGGCGATGTTGGCCCAACACAGGGAAACTACGATTTGTGGGTACTTAGACTGAGTACCAGCGGCAAGATCCTTTGGAGTAAAACTTATGGCGGACCAGAGTTTGAAGAAGAATATGGGTTGTTGTTGAATACAGATGGTAGCTTTTATATTACCGGTGTTACAGAAAGCAGTAGTCGTGGCGAAGGAGATGGATTGCTGTTTAAACTCAAAGATTTCTAGATTAATCATTAAACCATAAAAAGAGCCCTCCTGTTAAATCGGGAGGGCTTTTTACTTTATACATCAGCTTCTTTTTTGGGAGTAGGCTTTAACACTGCCATTCCTTTTTTACCATGCACCAGCATTTTTAAAGTTCTTCTTTTTAAAGAGATGGTGATGGTGCCCTGCCCTTCTTCGGCCATTTGCCGGTAACCCGACAGAATATCTTTGTACGACAACACGCCCAACACGCTGTTGTTGGCCCGGTCAACCACCGGCAGCACATCTACATTTTCTGAAGCCATCAATTGCACCGCCGTCTTTAAGGTGTTACGGGGCGAAACAACCGTAGCTTTCCTCTTAATAAGCGTTTCAATAGGTTGAGTTATCTCGTGGTGCATGCTGAACAAATTAGAGGCGCTTACAATGCCTTTGAAGATGCCTTCACTGTTCACCACGATATAATAATTGCGTTGTTGTTCTTTTTGCAGCTCTAACCAGCTTCTTACCTCTTTTATACTGGTATGCCCTTCTATTACAGTAGCGTCGGACAATACCTGTTCTACCGTAATTTTTTCCAGCACATCAGGTTGATAAATATCCGGCGTTTTAACGCCCCGGCGTGCGATCTTTTCCGTCATGATCGTATGCTCCATTAGAAAGTATGATACAATATAGGCCGCAATACAACCTGCCAGCAAAGGCAATAAGGCGTTTTCCTGCCCGGTGGTTTCAATGGCAAAAATAATAGAGGTAAGCAACGCGCGGGAAGCGCCTGCAAACATGGCCGACATGCCAATTAAAGCGGCCATTGAAACGCTGATGCCTGCCTGAGGAAAGATGGCCATGGCGCCAATACCCAATGCAGCACCGGTAGCGCCGCCAATAGTTAATAAAGGCGCCAGGGTACCGCCTGAAGTTCCACTGCCCAGGGCAATGGCCCACGAAATAAATTTCATAACCGCCAGCGAAACGATCAGCTGTAAAGTCATTTGGCCAGATAATACATGCGTGATGTTTTCATACCCAACACCCAAGGTGTAAGGCGCAAAATACCCTACCAAACCTACCACCAAACCGCCAATGGCCGGCCACCAGGCCCAATGGATAGGTAACTTTTCAAAAGCATCTTCAATAAGGTATACAATTTTGGTAACGCCTGCAGCCAGTAGACCGATAACTATACCAATTATGCTATAAGTGATCAGTGCCATGTTGGAAGGCGCTTCCAGTACAGGTGACGGAAAAACGGGGCCCGATTCAAACAACAAATGATGACCGGCTGCACCGGTGATACAAGCCAATGCTACCGGTATTATTGAACGCGGCGAAAATTCAAACAGTAATAATTCAATGGCCAGAAAGATAGCGGCAACCGGGCTGCCAAAGATGGCCGACATACCGGCTGTAGCGCCAGCAGTAAGCAATATCTTTCTTTCGTAGGCGCTTATGCGGAACAGTTGCCCGATGGTAGAACCCAATGCACCACCTGTTGCAATGATGGGGCCTTCGGCGCCAAAAGGGCCGCCGGTACCAATAGAAATGGCAGATGATAATGGTTTCAGATAGGTGATGCTGGGCCTGATCTTGCTATGGTTGGTGAGGATCTGTTCCATGGCTTCGGGAATACCATGTCCGCGAATAGCTTTTGAGCCATACAAGGCCATCAAGCCAACTACCAATCCGCCAATGGCCGGCACAATGATCACGAATAAACCATAATGATGGCCGCCGGGATTACCAGGTTCAACCGACCAGGTGTGGTTAAATGCCAGATTGGTGAAGATGTTAATGAGGTATACCAGTCCTTTTGCAATAAAGCTGATGCAAACGGCAACTGCTACGGCAAAGCCCGACATGATGGCCAATCTTTTTTTATTACCGGCCTGCGCGGGGCTCATATCATGCTGGCTCATTGTTTCGTCGAGCGAAACAGAAATAGGGATACGATTGTGTGATTTAGCTGTGTGATCCATTTATTCGATGTTAGGTTCGTTTACCAATTTTTGCAAGGCAATCGTATTGTTTATTTTTATTCGTTTACCAGTTGAAGTAATGATGTCTTCTGCCACCAGGTTGGTAAATAATTTAAAAACGGTCTCATAAGTAGTACCTGCATAGGAGGCAATATCCTGACGGCTAATGGGTATGCTGATGTATTGTTCTGCGTTGGTGCCAAACAGATTGGCTATTTCAAGCAATGCCTGGGCAATTCTGCTTTTTACTTCCATTAAGGCAAAGTCGCGCATG
>CBIMFG010001043.1:0-2690 GCA_966243125.1 uncultured Niastella sp. | reverse complement strand
AGAAAAGAAAGTAGGCGCGCTGATCGCTGCCGGTTATCCCAGCGATTATGAAGGCGAAGCGTATAGAACCGTGAGCGGACAAAACTCCAACAATTCCATTCGCATCTCTAATGAGTTCTTCGAAAAATTAGCGAACAATGAAGATTGGGAATTAAAAGCCCGTACCGATGGCCGCGTAATGAAACGCATTCCCGCCAAAGAAGTATGGAACCAAATTTCTTATGCAGCCTGGCGTTGTGCCGACCCCGGTACACAGTACGATACCACTATTAATGAGTGGCATACCAGTCCAAAAGGTGGACGCATCAACGCTTCCAACCCATGCAGTGAATACATGTTCCTCGATAATACGGCCTGTAACCTGGCAAGCGCCAACCTGCGCCGTTTTTATAACGAGGCTACCAATACATTTGATGTAGAAGGTTTTGAATACATCTGCCGTTTATGGACGGTAGTATTAGAGGTATCTGTGCTGATGGCGCAGTTCCCTTCAAAAGAAGTAGCGCAATTGAGTTACGATTACCGCACACTGGGACTTGGTTATGCCAACCTGGGTTCAATGTTAATGGTAATGGGCATTCCTTATGACAGCGAAGAAGCCCGCGGCATTGCCGGCGCCCTCACCGCTATTATGACCGGTATTGCTTATAAAACTTCTGCCGAGCTGGCTTCTATTCTTGGGCCCTTCAGTCGTTTTGATGAAAACCGTGAAGATATGTTGCGGGTAATGCGCAACCACCGCCTGGCTGCGTATGATGCAGATGATTATGAAAAACTGCACATCAAACCACAAGGTATAAAAGCAAAATATTGTCCCGATTACCTGCTGAAAGCGGCCACCAAGGCGTGGGACGAAGCAGTGCAGTTAGGCGAAAAACATGGTTATCGCAATGCACAGGTTACTGTAATTGCACCTACCGGTACTATTGGTTTGGTAATGGATTGTGATACCACTGGGGTAGAACCCGATTTTGCGCTGGTTAAATTTAAAAAGCTCAGTGGTGGTGGTTACTTTAAGATCATTAACCAGAGTGTGCCCACCGCGTTAAAGAACCTGGGTTACCAAACACGCGAAATTGAAAACATTGTAAAATATGCAGTAGGGGCCGGCACATTTGCAGGCGCGCCGCATATCAATCACCAGTCATTAAGCGAAAAAGGATTTATAGCTGAAGAAATAAAGAAGTTAGATGCTGCTGTAGCATCTGCTTTTGAGATCGGATTCGTATTCAATGTATACACGCTTGGCGAAGAATGCCTGCAACGCCTGGGATTCAACCCTGAGCAGTACTTTAATTTTGAATGGAGCCTGTTGGAAGCTTTAGGCTTTACCGACGAACAAGTGGAAACCGCCAATGATTACATCTGCGGTACCATGACAATTGAAGGCGCCCCCTTTCTGAAGGCCGAACACCTGCCCGTTTTTGACTGTGCCAACAAGTGTGGTAAAAAGGGCGAACGTTACATTCACGCCCATGGCCATATTCGGATGATGGCCGCCGCACAACCTTTCCTGAGTGGTGCTATTTCAAAAACCATTAACCTTCCCAACGAGGCAACAGTAGATGAAATTGCCGATGCGTACATGATGAGCTGGAAACTGGGCTTAAAAGCCTGCGCGTTGTACCGCGATGGTTCCAAATTGAGTCAGCCGCTCAGCAATAAGAGTGATAAGAAGAAGAAAACAGAAGAAGGTACCAGCGAAGCCGCAACCGTTGCTGCCGCCGAACCACAGGAATCGCACATTGTTGACCTGGGCAAACTCACCATTGCCGAGTTGCTGGATGAAGTGCAGAAACGTGTTCAGGCATCGCCCGATACCAAACTGAAACGCGAACTGGCACGTATTGTTGAACGCAGAACCTTACCCGCCAAACGCCGTGGCTTTACGCAAAAGGCCAAGATAAACGGACAGGCATTGTTCTTACGCACTGGTGAATATGGCGATCAAACGGTAGGGGAGATCTTTATTGATATGGCAAAAGAAGGCGCTACCATGCGTAGTATGCTCAATTGTTTTGCCATTGCTGTTTCCATTGGTTTGCAATATGGCGTGCCGTTGGAAGAGTATGTGGAGAAGTTTGTGTTCACCCGTTTTGAACCGGCCGGTATGGTTGATCATCCGAACATTAAAAGCACCACTTCTATCGTTGACTTTATTTTCCGTGCCCTGGCATATGAATACCTGGGTAGAACCGACCTGGTACATGTGCTTGATAAGCCCGAAATAATGAATACCGGGGTTGATGAATGGGATGAAATTCCCACTTCACTGGAGTATGAAAAAAAAACGCCACCATTGAGTGATGTACGCGTAGTGCCCGGTAAGCCTGCCAAAACACCAGAAGCAGATTCTTTAAAACCCGTAAAAGCCACTGTTAAAAAAGCAGAAGCAGGTTTAGATGCCCTTAACGCCGCAGCTAAGAGCATGCAAAGCGATGCACCGGCCTGTAATACCTGCGGACATATAACCATCCGTAGCGGTACCTGCTATAAATGTCTCAATTGCGGTAACAGCATGGGTTGTAGCTAGGTTGTGAATTGCTTTTAAATTCAAGTGATGTTCCGCTCCATGGCTTCCTAATGTGATTTTTTGGACGGTTATACTTTATAAACTTCAATCCGCTCATTGTTCATGGGCGGATTTTTTGTTTTTGGGCGGAGCCGGGCATGTATGACCCTATGTTGCC
>CBIMFG010001042.1:0-2692 GCA_966243125.1 uncultured Niastella sp. | reverse complement strand
GGAGGCCGCTCCCCGCGGGTCCTTACGGCCAAGATCCGGCGCCGGCCGTGAGCGCACCTCACGCCGCCGCCCGGAATCCTCGCTGTTGGGAGAGCGCCAGGAGCTCCCGCACCTCCTCATCTGTTAAATTCGACCACAGATCGTAATTGCGTAAAAGAAGCCATTTATCATCTGCTGACATAGTACGAAATTAAATAAAATAAGGCATCCCGCTACATTGGTTTTCTGCATAGTAAAACCGGCGACTGATAGCTATCATTTAAAATAAAAAAGGGCCCGTAAAGGCCCTTCAATAAGTATATGTGAGTTGATCTACGCTGGTTTTTTACCCAACTCTCTGATCATACGATAATGCGATGCAATAGCCTGCTGCATGGTAGGAAACTCGTTGTAAGCAATATTGAATTGCGCACAGGTTTGTTTTACAATGCGGTTGATGGCAGGATAATGTATGTGACTAATACGGGGGAACAGGTGATGTTCTACCTGATAGTTCAAACCACCCACATACCAACTAATAAATTTATTACGGGGAGCAAAGTTGGCAGTAGTTCTTACCTGGTGAATAGCCCACTCATTCTCGATCTTCATTGGTTCAACCTCGTCAGCATGGATGAAGTCGGTATGTTCAACCACGTGTGCCAGCTGAAACACTACAGCCAGGGTTAAACCCAGCGTGAGGTTCAATGCAATGAAACCAAACATCCAGGGCAACCAGCCTAATTGCAGAATAGGAAGTACCACAAACAGGGCAGCATACAGTAATTTACTTACCCAGAAGATCACGTGCTCCCTGGCATCCATTTTGGTCATGGGTGTGGTGTGTACTTTCTGGTTAAAATATTTGGTAAAGTCCATCACAAAGAACCAGGCCAGTGAAGTGAACGCATACAATACAAAACCATAATAATGCTGGAACCGGTGTGGCGGGAACCATTTTTGCGTTTCGCACTGACGCATCAACGGACTAAGGGCGATGTCATCGTCAACCCCATCGATGTTGGTGTAAGTATGGTGAACTATGTTGTGTTTGAATTTCCAGATGTAGGTTCTGCCACCCATCAGGTTCGAGCTCAGGGCCATGGCTTCGTTTACCCAGCCTTTGCTTGAATAACTGCCGTGACAGGCATCGTGCATTACATTAAATCCAATGCTGGCCAGGGTAAAACCCAGTATACAGCAAAGTGCAATGGACAACACCACAGGCATGGTTGGTGATAACAACAGTAACAAGGCGTAGATCACGATGGCCGCAGGCGCCAGAATAGCTGTTTTGCTATACAGGGCCCAGTTACCGGTTTTTTTGATATTGTGCGTAGCAAAATATTGGTCAACAGATGATTTCAACGTATTGAAAAAGCTCTTGTCTTTATTGTTAAAGGTTACTTTAGGCATGAAAATACTCTGGTTTTAAAAGCGTCGCAAAGGTATGGAAAGAAATGTTAAAGAAGCCCCATTTAATACAATGATTTCAAATTGATAATTCTCATTTCTCCCCTTGATAATTGTCATAAAAAATAAACGAAAATCTTGCCAAAGAATTGTTCTTCCTAAATGGGTTACACAACCAGTTGCTGATGAAGACGCACCAATGCTTCCTGGGGATTTTTGCAAAAGCCGGGATGCACGCGCGAAGTTTGTAAAATGGTACTGCGTTGGGCCGTTAACCAGCGAAACCGGGAAGGCATATCCAGCTGGGCAATGGGCCCGCCATCTTTGGCGCCCTGGCAAATTTTTTCAAATGCCTGCAAATAGGCCAGAATTTCAGGAATGTCGGCTTTGTCGTCGAGGGCTTTTACCCGGTTTTCATTTACCGTGTGCATGGCCTGCAAAAACTTTTGCTCTTTGCTGAACAAAATAATGCCCACATTGCAGAATTCTTCCCGTTCTACCCTGGGCACCAAACGGATGATCGCGTACTCAAATAAGTATTTTTCCTGCATGTTGGGCTTCTTTTACAAATATGTGTGACGATGCAATTCGGGTTATTAAAAAATCGGCGTACACCTGGCGTCGTTCAGCAACACTCGCTTCGGCAAGGTCGGTTGCCAGCCATTCTTCAGGCACCAGGTTAACAATAGCGCGGATGCGTTCCGGTGTAAGCAACAACCTGAATTCGGCATCTACTTCGGCCAGTTGTGCAGCCTGTGGCAGCAAAACATGGTCTTTTACCTGTACAAATGGCTTTTGCGCCATCTCTTTCCAGTTTGGCCAGTTATGGTGGAAATATAAAGTAGCCCCATGGTCAATTAACCACAGTTCTTTGTGCCAAATGAGCATATTGGTATTGCGGGCCGTACGGTCAACATTCATCAGCAAACAATCCAGCCAAACAATTTGGGAGGCCAGCCGGGCGTCGATCTTTACAACAGCGGGGTCGTAGGTAATGGCTGCCGATAAATAATGCAGCGCCAGGTTCAACCCAACGCTTGCTTTTAGCAGGTCCTGAATTTCTTCATCGGGCTCGGTTCGGCCAAAAGCGGTATCTAAATTGGCGAACACCAGTTCGGGGATCTTTAAACCCAACGCACGGGCCACCTCGCCGCCTATGAGTTCAGCAATCAGCGCTTTTATACCCTGCCCTGCGCCCCTGAACTTAAGCACGTACATAAAACCGTCATCGGCTTCTGCAATGGCAGGCAGCGAACCACCCTCGCGCAAGGGCGTAACGTAACGCGTTACGTTTACTGTT
>CBIMFG010001041.1:0-2693 GCA_966243125.1 uncultured Niastella sp. | reverse complement strand
ATTCACATCGGCAAACAACCGGTTATTGAGCTGGTAACGGGCAGACACATCAATGCCTACCCGGCGCGTTTTACCACTGGGTTCTACCACGCCCTCATCGCCCACATATACAAACTCCTGCTGCAAATACAAATACCAGGCAGCTACATTCACCAGTAAATTACGGGTAGGTTTTAACAGCACACCCAAATCGGCGCCATAGGCTGCGGGTAAAATATCATACCCCCGGTTGAATACGACTACACGTGCATCATTGGAATGAAATCCTTTTCCGGTTTTCAGGTACAACTGCGTTTTAGTATTGAGGGTATATTGTATGTTTAATTTAGGACTTACTATTACCTTCTGTTGATCGGGACTTTGATCGGCGCTGAGTTTGTCGTAATAATGAAAATTAAAATAATCAAGCCGGGCGCCCAGGTTCAATCGCCACCGGTTCTTTTCTATGCTTTCATCAACATAGGCAAACCCGTTTGTTTCGCGAATGTCGCCCAGTTGTTTATATTCCAGAACGGTATTGCGGTTAATGGTGTGTGATAATTCGGTATTCCGCGTTTGATCGAGCCGCAAACCTGTGCCATATACTGATTGCAGACCCCACGAACTTAGCGCCATTTCATTCGATAATTTTGAATGATAACCATAGATGCTCCGGCCTTCCCGCTGACGGATCTGATCGCCATTTACGGGATCGTTTAAAAAGAAGGTAAAATTGGAATGCAGGTTAAAGTTGTAATTAGTATAATAAGCCTGATTCTCCCAGGTAGTGTTTTGCGATAAATAACTGGTGAGTTTGGCGCTGGCATTGCTGCGGCTGGTATAACCACCTTCGGTATTATCAATGTAGCCAAACCGGTCTATTAAGCCACTCTTTACTGCGCGTTCAGGAATTTGTCCGGAGGCATCCCAATCGCTGCTGAGGGTTGAACCGATCAACGTTAATTTGTTGTTCTTGCCCAAATTGGTATTGAATTTTCCAAACAAATTAAACCGGTTGAAGTGTTGAACCGATTCAAACGGTCCGTCGGAATACAGGAACTCGCTGGCAACATAAGCATTGGTACCTTTTTGTTTTTGGCGCTCGCTCAATACATCGATCATGGCCAGCCCACGCAAGGTATTAAACTGCCCGCCTTCCAGCTTTATGGTGCTTTTATCGAGACTATTCACCGTGTTCATGCTAACATAACCGGCCGTGCCCAGGTTGCCAAATTGCGTGTAATAGGGGCCTTTCCCATAGTCAACATTTCCGGTTAATTCAGGGATCAGAAAATGCAGATCGGCATAACCCTGTCCATGCGCGTGTGAAACCATATTCACCGGCAGGCCATCTACGGTTACATTGATATCGGTGCCATGGTCAATATCAAAACCGCGTAAAAATATTTGTTCTGCTTTACCACCGCCCTGGTGCTGACCAATAAACAACCCCGGTACGGTGCGTAAAACATCCTGGGCTGAACGCACAGGCTGCAGGTTCAGGTCTATCTTACTGATGGTATGAAAAGACGCTGCTGCCGATTGTGGTGTAATTACTACTTCCTGCAAATTCACTGGTCCTTTTTCCATTTCAATGGTAATGGAAGATTTGCCCGCCGTTTTTATTTCCTGGGTGGTACAGCCAATAAAAGAAACAATGAGCGATGCCTCGGTTCTATCCAAAGTAAAATAGCCCTGTTTATTGGTCACTACACCTTTGGTGCTATTACTATAGCGTACATACGCCAGCTCCAGTGGTTCTTTGCTGTTTTTATCAATAACCCGGCCCTGTAGGGTGTTTTGACTCCACGCAAAGGAGGCAATACAACAGATCAACGCAGTTACAAATATTTTTTTCATCACAGGGTTTTTAACGATTCGGTTATTTGTTGGCTTATCACAGGGCCCAATTCGAAGGCGCTTTCCTGCGCAGCCAGTAAATATGTACGGGCATTCTTTTTCTGTTCGCCGGCCTGGTAAATTTTACCCAGGTAAAACAATGCATCCGGCTCAAAACATTTATTGGCTACAAACCGGCGGGCTGTTTCCATAGCTTGCTTTACATCTCCATTTTTACAATAGGCCCAGGCCAGCCAGCTGTACGCTTCGGGAGTTGGCCTATGCGCTACTTCCTGTTGTGCTATCTGCAAACATTGTTGGGCATTGTTCAATTCATCGGCTTCAATATGGAACAGGTATTTGTTGTACATGCCACCGTATAATTTATTATGAGTAGTAGAAATAAAGGCATTCATATATTTTTTATATGCAATGCTATCCTGCTCCCAGGCGGCCATTTGCGAAAGTAATAATTCATAATCAGGTACGGGATGCCGTTGCTGTAAATAAGCAATTATTTTGCGGGCGTTTATTACGTCTTTGTCGTGTGAGAAAGCCAGCCAGGCAATACCTTTTAAGGCATGGTAATAATGCGGGTCTTTGGCCAGCGCATCCAGGTAGCATTGATACGATTCTTTATAGCGATTGGCGTGGCCATAAAAATCGCCCAGGTTTGTTTTGATCCAGAGATAGAGGGCAGGGGAGGGATTGTCTTTTATTTTGTTGTAGGCTTTTTCCATTAATGCAATGGCTGCATCCTGGTCGCCTTCTATATGGTCTTTATATTTTGCTTCGCGAATCAGGTATTCAAAACTGTTTTTATCAACCAGGCTGTTTAATGCTTTGCGGGCACGGTAGCGGTTGCCCAGCTCCAT
>CBIMFG010001040.1:0-2693 GCA_966243125.1 uncultured Niastella sp. | reverse complement strand
CGCAATATTTATGAAGGCGGATATAAGAAGTATGAGAATGTAACCTTCAATAAAACCACCAACTCAGCTGTAACCAACCAGGGTGTTTACAAAGTGCCTGAATGTGTACAGGATGTATTGAGCGCCGTATATTATTCCCGCAACATTGATTTTAACAAATTGAAGGTCAATGATAAGATCAATTTCTCTATGTTCCTTGATAATGAGGTGTATGAAATGTACATCCGATACCTGGGCAAGGAAACCATTAAAACCAAATACGGTAAGTTCAGGACTATAAAATTCAAACCACTGCTAATTAAAGGCACCATGTTTGAAGGTGGGGAAAAAATGACGGTTTGGGTAAGCGACGACAGAAACCATATTCCGGTACGCATTGAAAGTCCCATTTCTGTTGGCAGCGTTAAGATCGACATGATCAGCTACCGCAATTTGCGCTACCCGCTGACCTCTCTGGTTAGCTTGTAATCGGTTAAAATTCTGCACTATATAATAAACTGGTCCACAAGACCAGTTTTTTTATTGCTATGCCTAATCGCTTAGTTATCCTTCTCTGAACAACCTTTCATCTTAAGGTCATCTTAAGGTGTTCCTAAGGTATTCTCTAGATTATCCTAGGGTTTAAACCCTAGGATAACCCTGGGATGACCCTAAGATAACCCTGGGATGACCCTAGGATGGTACTTATATGAGACTTTGAAAAAAGATGGTTTACAGAACTCAAAAATGTGGGGGAAGTCAAATCTTGCAAAAATCGACAATCAATCAATTTTCTGAAATGCAGAGAATGAGCCAGGCATAAGTTGCGGCGTCATTCAAAACTACACGGACGTAGAAATTTGAAAAAGGTCATTTTAGGGATTTTGAGAATTCAATGGCCTCAAAATCTGAAAAAATCAAAAAATGAGAAATTCCGGCAAAATCGGCTAACGGCTGTTTGTATTGTGAAAAAATGCTATCTGTTCATCATGATAACTAATAATTAATACAAACGACAATTACGACATAAACGTCAAATGCGACAAGTATATTTTTATAACAATAACGAATAAGTGAAAATTAAAAAGGCCAGGTTATACCCGACCTTTAGTTTGTATTTTAACTTGTAACTCGTCAACTGATCAACTGGTTAACTGATCAACCTACAACTCTTCCAATTTAAATAACTCTTTATGCCTAACCCCTCTATCCGTTTGTTCTAAAGAGCAACATTCATTTACAGGGTCGTGCTCGAAAAATAAGATGTAATTGTTTTCCACTGCTTCGGTAAGGAATTGTTTTTTTTCCTGCATCGAGGTAAGCGGAAACATATCGTAAGCCATTACGTAGGGAATGGGCAGGTGAGCAACTGCGGGTAACAGATCGGCAGCAAACACAATGGTATGACCCTTATAACTGATCTGTGGCAACATCATTGCTTCTGTATGGCCATATGCAAACCGAACTCTCATGCTGTCGGAAAAATCAATGCCATCAGTAGGTTCAACAAATTTTAATTGTCCGCTTTCCTGAATGGGTAAAATATTTTCTTTTAAGAAGGAAGCCTTCTCGCGGTCGTTAGGCACGGTGGCAGTTTCCCAATGCCGTAAGTTACTCCAATAACTGGCATTTTTAAAAGCAGGAAGCAGTTTGTCGCCCGAACGAATAATGCTGCCACCACAATGATCAAAATGCAGGTGGGTGAGAAACACATCGGTAATATCATCGGGCGTGAACCCATATTTTGCCAATGACTTTTTCAGCGAGTCATCGCCATTCAAATAATAATGACGCAGAAATTTGTCATCCTGTTTATCACCAATACCATTATCAATTAATATCAATCTGTTTTCTTCCTGTATCAACATACTGCGCATGGCCCAGTTGCACATATTATTATCATCAGCCGGGTTCAGTTTATTCCAGATCGATTTGGGAACAACGCCAAACATAGCACCGCCATCTAATCTAAAGTAGCCTGTGTTTATGGAATATAATTGCATTTTTAAATTCTGTTTGAGGTTAAAACTTTCAGTTTCCGGTTTCCAGTCACCTGTTTCCGGTTTTCCTTACTAAGTTACTAACGTGTTAACTTATAAACTTGTCAACTTTTCAACTTTCTTTGCCTTCCTCATAGTGAGCCCCAGCATAACAAAACCGATCATAAAAAATGCCATCAGGGCCAGTACAGAGTTACGCATACCGCCAAAATTGATGGTCCGTTCTTCGATATAAGCAAAGGTGAACATACCCATTACCAGGGCTATCTTTTCTGTAACATCATAAAAGCTGAAGAACGAAGCGGTGTCTTTTGTATCGGGCATCAGATTTGAGTAGGTTGACCGGCTCAGCGATTGAATGCCGCCCATTACCAATCCTACAAAGGCGCCCAGAATATAAAATTGAATATCAGTATATGTATAATAAGCACCAATGCAAGCGCCGATCCATATCAGTACACAAGCCATCAGGGTTTGAATATTGCCAAACCGTTCAGAAGCCCGGGAAATTATAATAGCACCGGGAATGGCCACCAGCTGAATGATCATGATAGTGATAATAAGCTTATCTGTAGGCAGGTGCAATTCTTTGGCGCCAAACTGAGTAGCTGCCAGAAACACGGTTTGGATACCGGCGCTGTACCAGAAGAATGATACCAGGAACAATTTGAGCACCGGCATATGCTTTAGCTGGCTCCATACTTTCTTTAATTC
>CBIMFG010001039.1:0-2696 GCA_966243125.1 uncultured Niastella sp. | reverse complement strand
TGCAGGGAAAGAAATGGAATAACCCAAAGCTGCTGAGTAGCAGGCCGTAACGACAAAGTCGGGGGCAATAAGTAGTACAGCTTCGCCAACAGGTTGTGTCGGCTGCTGATTGGTTGTTGGGTTTAAGATATCGTTTTCCATTTGCTTATGGGGGTGCATAAACAGTCAGTTCACACAATTACTTTTCATAGAAAACGATTCAGCGCAAGATTAGCTCATAATTTTTAATTAGCAACATATGCCAACCCAATTGTGGGTAACTAGGCCTGATCCCTGAATAACTTACAAGTGTGGGCATGACATTAATGGCGCTGGATAAATGAAAACATTTATTTTGTGAGAGTGATAGTATTGGTTTGCCGGTTTAAGTCTGCCGTATATTTCTACCAGCCTGTAAAGGAGGTTACATTTGCCCTGTAAACAATCCTACCATTAATTTGAAAAGGCAACCTCCTTCCTGCAATTACCTTGATAAACCCTGTTAAACCTGGCGTTTGTATTTAGCATCGTACGCCATTAAGAACGACAACCATTCTAATTTTTGTAATTATGAACAGTTTAGGAACTAAGGTAGCACTGGTAGATGATTCCCCGGTTTTCAGGAACGGGATAGAGGAGATCCTTCTAATGTGGGGGTATGAAGTAGTACTTACAGCCATTCATGGCAAAGACCTGATGCGGCAATTAACCACAGCTAATACCCCCGATATTTGCATTACCGACCTTAATATGCCAGTTATGAATGGTTATGAAACCATTGCCGCTTTAAGAGAAAAATGGCCTGGTATAAAAGTGGTTGCATTTTCTATTACCAGCAGCAGTTATGAAGAACTGCGTGCACTGCAGGTAGGCGCCCATGCCTTTGTTTCAAAAACAGGTTCCATTATTGAATTGCAAAAGGTTTTGCAGGAGATGCAACAACCGGCTGGTATCTGATACAATAAAATGTGGGTAAAAAACTTCTTCTGAGCGGATTGTCTGTTTAAACTTTCGCAAAAACAAACCTTCTATTACGTTTATCCCTGCTGGATGTTGCTGCAAGTAGCGGCGTTCGGGGGGCTACAATCTGGTATTGTTGTTAAAAATCACCATGGTAAAAACCGCAGCTCCCCCGTGCGCATATTTGCTACTTTCTTTACTTGCCGAAAGGTAAGTGTTGCACTTTTACTGAAACCAACTAATAGATGAAATGAAAGAATTGATCGGGGAAGCGCCTGTTTTTTTCTTTCAATGGAGTTGAATTTCTAAAAGAATTCTTAATTCAGGCCGTGGTGCAAATAAAACATACGGTGGTGCGTTTCGATAAAAAAGGCATAGTATTTGAAATTATTACGGGTTCGCCTCTCTTCCCTTTCTAATATCCTGTACATCGTCCCAAAATATTTATTCTTTTATACTATATATACCAATATATGATACAAGCGCTTCCATATCATTTGAAAGTTCGGGATCATTTTGCTCAACAAAAGAAGACCTGGGATTTTTTTGCTGCAGTGAAAACAAAAGAAGAGCAACTGGCCCAATACAAAACTGAATTGTTAAAGAATACTTACAAATTTGATGTTAAAGCAGATGCCGCTATTTATGAGAAGGTGGAAAAGGCCAAAGCAAAATTAGGGCTGGAACAACTACCCGTTACAGTTTACCAGGCGCAATACACCGATGAAATGAATGCGAGCATTGTATTCTTGAACAATGAAGCGCATATTGTTTTCAGTGGCCGTATTACACAGTTGTTAAATGAAAATGAACTGCTGGCTATACTGGCGCATGAATTAACCCATGTAAAATTATACAGTACGCTACAGGGTGAGTTGGAAACAGCTGAGCGCATTATAATGGCAATTGCCGGTAACTACCACAGTGAGCCTGCTTATTATGAAACTGCCCGTTTGTACAGATTGTACACTGAAATATATTGCGACCGCGGTGCTTATACCGTTGTTGAAGATACAGCGCCGGTAATAGCTTCATTGGTTAAAGTAGCAACGGGATTGGATAAGGTAAGCGGGGAAAGCTATGCCAAACAGGCGGAAGAAATATTCTCTACCGGAAATGGAGTGAAGGCTGCCAATATTTCTCACCCCGAGACTTTCATCAGGGCCCGGGCCATTCAGCTTTGGCATGAGAAAAAAGAAGCCGCAGAGGAGGAAATTATAAAAATGATCGAAGGCAGTACCGATTTGGACCAGCTGGATGTATTTAAACAACAGGAGTTGTTGCAGTTCACCAGAAAGTTCATGCAGGCATTATTAAAACCAAACTGGTTCCACAGTTCATTGGTGACTAATTTAGCCAAACAATACTTTGCTGATTTCTCCTTTGATGAAGAGGTTGCGCTTGACGAACAATTTGTAGAAAATATTAGTGAAGCGCACACCAGCATAAAGGATTACCTGGGTTATATTATGCTTGACTTTGCCCTGGTTGATGGCGCTCTGGAACAGGTGCCGTTTGGCTGGGCATTTCAGTTTGCTGATACCATACAGTTGGCAGCCGTTTTTGACGCCATCGTTAAAAAAGAATTACAGCTAAGCGATAAGAAACTGCAACAGCACAAACAAAAAACAATGTCCGCCTGGTATAAGTTAAAAGAAGGCGAGAAGGAACAGGTGGTACTCGAAGACGATGCTACCGCCTGATCAAATCCCATTAATACCATATAGATCTCAATTTATTGATTATGTCAATACAGG
>CBIMFG010001038.1:0-2696 GCA_966243125.1 uncultured Niastella sp. | reverse complement strand
GGCGATGGTAAAATAACCTTCGATGCTTACTATGGTATTTCAAAGGTCAGCAAGTACCTCGATCTGATGGACCTTAAAGGCTATGGCGCTTACAAGAACAGCATTGCCGATTTTACTGGTACGGAACGCCAACCCCAATTCACTCATCTTGATTTGTTGGGCAAAGGCACCGACTGGCAACGCCAGATCTTTAATTCAGCTGCCATCCAAAATTACCAGCTGGCGTTATCAGGTGGTAAAGCTGGTACTACTTATTATATCTCCGGAAACTATTTTAACCAGGAAGGAACCATTATAGGCTCAGGATTAAAACGTAAAACCATTCGCATTAACCTCGATAACCAGGTAAAGCCCTGGCTGAAACTGGGCATCAATGGCAGTTACAGCAGCACCGGTCAAACCATTACATTAACTAATAATAGCAATAACAATTACGGGAACGTGATCGCCATGGCCATTCAGCAATCGCCCGACGTGCCTGTATATAATGTAAATGGCACCTTTGGCGGTCCAAGCGATATTGAGGGCCTTGGTGCGGTTAGTGGCGGCAACCCGGTGGCCCAGGCCACCACCTTTCATACGTTGCTTACAAAAAACAAAATGCAAAGCAACCTGTACGTGCAAACGACCTTTTTGAAAGACTTCACTTTTCGTTCTGATTTTGGCAGCGACCTGAATTGGAATAACAGCGATGCCTGGATGCCTACGTTTGCCTGGGGCCGCAGTATCAACAACCTGAACAGTTATAAAGTACAAACCAATAAAACAACTTTCTGGAACTGGCGCAATGTGCTTACCTGGCAGAAAAGAATAAATGAACATGACTTTACCGTAATGGCGGGACAGGAAGCGCAGAAATATGAATCGAACAGCGTAATCTCCATCCGGTCTAAATTTGTTTCCAACGACCTGTATTCATTGAACCTCGGCGATCCATCAACCGCCAGTTCTACTCAAAACCTGGGACAGAGCACGCAGGAATCTTATTTCAGCCGCATTATTTATTCATTCGATAACCGCTATTCATTTACCGCTAATATAAGGAGAGACCGTACCAGCAAATTCGCCCCTGGTAAACAGGTGGGTTGGTTTCCTGGTATTTCTGCCTCCTGGACAATTTCTAATGAAGAATTTTTCAAATCATTTTCTGCTGTCAATCACCTGAAGGTGCGGGTGGGTTATGGAGAAATAGGTAACCAGAACGTACCTAACTATGTATATGGTTCAGCCCTTAGTCCGGTGTTTATTAATTCATCGGCTTTTGGCAGTGGGTTGGGTCAATACATCAGTAACTATGCCAACCCCGATGTAACCTGGGAACATCAGGCGCAAACAAATCTGGGTATCGATGTGGGTATTTCAAACCGGTGGGATGTTACCGTTGATCTGTATAATAAACTATCCGATAAGTTCCTGTTCTCCGCCACTTACCCGGCGTTTACAGGCATCGGTATCCCCAATAGCGGTACCCTGGGAATAGCAGCGCCCTATGTGAACTATGGCAAAATGCAAAACAAAGGCTATGATATCTCGCTCATCTACCACTCTGGTAAAAATGCAAAAGTAAACTGGAAGAGTTCGCTCGTGTTCTCACATTACCGCAATACAGTAAAAGAACTGAATAGTCAAACCAGTAACATTATACAAACGTTGTCGGTGAATGGTAATCCGCCGATCACCAAAACCCTGGCGGGGCAACCGGTAGGTTTGTTTTATGGGTATGAAATGGTTGGGTTGTTCCAGCATATTGACCAGTTGAATGGAGCCGCCATCAGGGCTGGTAACGACCGGAACCCTAAGAACGGCACCTACCTGGGTGATATTCAATTCAGGGACCAGGATAAAAGCGGCGCTATAGATGGCGACGACCGGGTGATCATTGGTAACCCCAACCCTACATTCACGTTTGGTTTTACCAATAACCTCTCTTATGCAAATTTTGATGCTTCCATTTTCCTCACCGGCACTTATGGCAATGATATTTTCAACTATACGCGTGTTTGGGGCGAAAGCATGACGGCCACTGCTGGCAATCAGATGTCTACTGTAAGAGACCGTTGGACGTATGAGAATAACAATACTTCCATGCCGCGTTATGTAAACGGCGATCCCAATGAGAACTCGGGTATCAGCAACCGGTTTATTGAAGATGGTTCTTACCTGCGCATACAAAATATAACGCTGGGTTACAACTTCACCCCAATACTGCACCGGCGCCTGAAAGCCATATCAGGAATACGGGCTTATGTTTCCGTACAAAACCTGTACACATTTACCAACTACTCCGGCTACGATCCTGAAGTAGGGCCGGTTAATGGCAATGTATTCCTGAATGGTATTGACCTGGGCCGGTATCCGGTTCCCAGAACAGTTACCGGCGGTATAAATGTTGAGTTTTAAACTATCCTGAACCAGCCCAAATATTATAAACGATGAAGCCAACTTATAAAAAAATAATTGCAGCAATGGGACTAACCCTGGCTGTATCGGCTATGGTTGCCTGTAAAAAATCATTCTTCGACGGAACGCCCTTAGGACAATATACCGAAACTACCTATTTTAAAACGCCCGCTGAAGTGCAGGCTGCCACCGCAGCCATGTATGGGGCGCCCTGGTTTAATTTTAACTGTACCTATAGCATGAGCATTGGTGATGTGTACTCCGGCAATTCTACCGGCGATGCCAATCCTGCTATG
>CBIMFG010001037.1:0-2700 GCA_966243125.1 uncultured Niastella sp. | reverse complement strand
AGTAGGCGCCTTCACCGCAGTAGCGATAACGGTGCTTATACTTGGCTTTAATTTTTTGAAAGGGAAAAGTACCGGTGGCAATGACGTATATGCGGTGTTTCCAAACGTAGAAAAACTGGTGACCAGTAACCCTGTTTTTATTAATGGGTTGCAGGTTGGTAAGGTAACCGCTTTAAAGGAAAAAGATAAAAACCTGAGTGGAATTGTGGTGACCATTACTTTAACAAAGGACATCAACATTCCCCGTAACTCCGTAGCTACCCTCAACAGTGAGTTATTAGGTACCACTGCGGTAAATATATTTTTGGGCAATGGCAATGATTTTGTGAAAGAAGGCGACACCCTGCGTACCGAACGTGCACTGGGGTTAACCGATAAACTGCAGAAAAGCCTTGACCCGGCCATCAACAACATCAATAAAACATTGGTTTCATTAGATGATGTTTTGCAAAAACTGAATACCATACTGGACCCCAATACCCGCAACAATTTACAGGGTATTGTTGCCAACCTGGCCACATCAAGCGCCTCCTTACAGCAATTACTGAATACTGAAACCGGCGTACTGGCAAAAACCATTGGTAATTTGAATACCATTACTTCAAATTTTGCACACAATGGTCCAAAGATCGACAGCACCCTCAGCAATCTGCAATCTGCAACCGATAAACTGGCAAAAGCAAGAATTGACGAAGCCATTTCAACCCTGAACAGAACCATGACGAAACTGGAAGGTGCTATTGGCAAGCTCGATAGCAAAGATGGTACTGCCGGGGCGCTGTTAAATGATCGCCAATTGTACGATGAGATCCGGCGCACCAATCGCAGTTTAACTATCTTGCTCGACGATCTGCGGACAAACCCCAAACGTTATATTAATATATCACTGTTTGGCGGAAAAGCTAAAAAAGGCCCATTAAAAGCACCGCTGGATTCATTGAAACAATAAAGAGAGCTTTATAAATGATACGATATGTGGGTTTGCCGCTGGTAATTACGCTGATAGTGTTGTTATCTTTTGGTAAAGTTCATTCCCAGGTAATAACAACCCGGCAAGGCGCTGACACAATGAAAGTAGTTCAGCTGATCAACGCCGACCGGCTTAGCTATAAACATACCGACTCGTTAACCGACATTCAAATACTGGCCGGTAACGTTCAGTTAAAGCAGGAAAACACTTTGATCAATTGCGACAGCGCCGTGTTCAACAAAAAGACACGGTACGTTGAAGCATTTGGCAATGTGCATATTGTAGACAACGACACCGTCGACATCAGGTCGCAATACCTGCAATATTATGTTGACACCAAAATGGCCTACCTTAAAAACAATGTTTCCTTAACCGATAGTAAAAGCGTACTCACCACCAACGATCTTACCTACGACATGAACCTGAAGGTGGGTGAATACCACAATGGTGGTAAGCTGGTAAGTAAAGAATCGGTATTAACCAGCGTAGAAGGCACCTACTATGAGGAATTGAAAGATGTATATTTCAAAAGAAATGTAGACCTCAAAGACCCACAATACACCCTAAAGACCGACTCTTTACTGTACAATACCAATACACAGATAGCCACTTTTATTGCTCCTACTACTATTATAGATAGTTCAAAACGTACCATTAAAACCAAAGATGGGTTTTACGATACACAAAACCGCAAAGCGTTTTTTGGCAAACGGCCAACGCTGAATGATGGCGCAGTGAGAATTATAGCCGATAATGTTGACAGCGACAACAGCACAGGCAAAAGCATTTTGCGCGGCAACGCCGTGTATGTTGACACCGCCCAGGGCGTATCGGTTCTGGCCAACTTTATTGAGGCCAACAACAAAGATGGGGCATTCTGGGCTACCCAGCACCCGTTAATGATCATAAAACAAGACAAGGATTCCATATACATCACCGGCGATACCCTTGCCTCAGGCAGGTTGAGTAAACTGGAGGCATTAATGGCAGCCAGCAGGTACCGCGATAGTACCCAACGGGTAGCAGCAGCTGCTGATTCTGCAAAAAAAGCAGCCCTGCGTGCAGATAGCATCCGGATGCTACCCAGGCCGCTTACATTTGGCATTGCCCAACCTCCCCTGCGTAACTTATCGGTGCACAAAGATGCAGCCACCGGACAATTGAAGGTGGTTGTGGATACCGTTGTGGAAGAAATACCGGTAATCAAAGAACCGGTGCCCCTTCTCCCCGACTCTACTAAATCAGTAGCTATAGATACAGCATTTGCAAAAACACCCGTGAAAACAGATCCGGTGAATGTGCCACGTGATTCGGTGAATGTGGTAGTGAAAGATAAAGCCCCGGTTACCAAACCAGTGGTCACTACAAAAACGCCGTCACCCACTACCAAACCGGTTGCCAGCAAACCAGCGAAGCCGGCCACTGAAAATAAAAACGACAGTACCGACCGCTACTTTCAGGCCTGGAACCATGTACGCATCTTTTCAGATAGCATGCAGGCCGTAGCAGACAGCTTGTGGTACTCAGGCAAAGACTCCATCTTCAGATTATTTAAAGACCCGGTGCTGTGGGCCAGTAAAAGCCAGATCACCGGCGATACCATACTGTTATATACCAGGAATAAGAAGCCAGATAGAATGTTTGTATTCGAGAATGCGTTTGCTATCAATACCAGTGATTCTACAGGCGCCATGTATAACCAGATAAAAGGCAATCGCCTGAATGGTTAT
>CBIMFG010001036.1:0-2700 GCA_966243125.1 uncultured Niastella sp. | reverse complement strand
CGAACAGTTCGGCGAACAGATCCTTCGCTTTGAAGACCCGGACGGTTTACGCATCCAACTGGTAGAAGCCAGTGGCGACAACCGTACCCCCTGGGAAACCAGCGACATCAAAAAAGACGTAGCAATCAAAGGATTTCACAGTATTGTGTTAACCCTTCGAAATATAAAACCTACCGCCAGTATTTTGACCGATATCTTCGGTTATAAATTATTGAAGCAGGAAGGTAACCGGTATCGGTTTGTAACCGATGCTATTGAAAACGCCGCCATTGTTGACCTGGTGGAAGAACCAGAAGTGCCGCACGGACTGGTAGCCGGTGGTACCAATCACCACGTAGCCTTTCGCGTGAAGAATGATCAGTTGCTGATGCAATACCGCGAGCAAATCGCGAGTAAAGGTTACAACATAACACCGAAAATAGACCGAAATTATTTTTACTCATTATACTTCCGCGAACCAGGTGGCGTGTTGTTTGAACTGGCTACAGATAACCCCGGGTTTGCGATTGATGAACCGGTGAATGAATTGGGTACCAATTTGAAACTGCCTGCGCAGTATGAAGGCGATCGGGAAACCATAGTGAAACATTTACCCAAACTGGTACAGTAGTATGCACACAAAACAAGTAACAAAAGCAGGGAACCAAACAGGCGAAGCCACTAAAGCACTGGTAATGTTGCACGGGCGTGGCGCCAATGCAGCAGATATTCTGGGATTAGCGCAGTATTTGCCGGTAAGCGACTTCGCGCTGTTTGCACCCCAGGCTACTAATAATACCTGGTACCCGTACTCTTTTTTGGCCGCGCCCAAAGACAATGAGCCCTGGCTCTCGGGTGCGCTGGCAGTGGTGAAGGAGGTTGTAGCAGATATAGAAGCAAGTGGTATTAAAAAAGAGAACATCTATTTCCTGGGCTTTTCACAAGGCGCCTGTTTAACGCTGGAATTTGTAACGCGCAATGCCACCAAATTCGGTGGGGTGGTTGCTTTCACCGGTGGTTTAATTGGCGACCAGCTCTATAAAGAAAACTATACAGGTGATTTTGCCGGAACGCCTGTTTTCATAGGCACCAGCGATCCCGACCCGCATGTTCCGGTTGACCGGGTTATTGCTTCTACCGCAATTTTAACGGAGATGCATGCGGTTGTTACTCAAAAGATCTATAAGAACATGGGGCATACTGTTAGTCAGGAGGAGATTGATTGGGCGAGTGAGGTGGTGTTTAGTTAAGATTGTTTATTGTTACATGAGGGAATAGTTGACCAGTTGATCAGTTGACGAGTTGACCAGTTGACGAGTTAACACGTTGATAGGGTTGATATCGTTGATAAAGGCCCTATTTGCGAAATCACTAAAATTCAAAAGCCCCCCGAAATATCGAGGGGCTTTTTGCTTTTTTCTATGTTTATCAATAACTGAGACGACTTGTATTTCCTGGTTAACTGGTTAACTCGTCAACTGGTCAACCTGTAAACCCTATCAACTACCCCTTCTTCACATTAACCGCACTCCCATCCCGAACCTCCTCACTACCTGTCTTAACAATCACATCTCCACCAGACAACTCCCCAAACACCTCCACCTTACCATCATTCTCACGGCCCTTCTTCACATCAACCCACTCGGCTTTGCCATTCACTACTTTTATCACAAACACTCTTTCCTGTGAGCTAACAACAGCCGATTTGGGCAGAATGAAAGAACTGTCTTTCGTCGACAAAGGAATGCTTACACTCGAAACCATGCCGGGTAATAATCTTTTTTTCTCATTGGCCACATCCATTTCAATACGTTGCGAACGCAGCTTCAGGTCCAACGCACCAGCCAGTCTTTTTACCTGGGCAGTGAATTTTTCGTTGGGGAAAGCATTTACAGTAAAGTTTACCTTATCCTGTTGATCGAGGTAGCCGGAATATGCTTCGGGCACATAGATCACCAAACGCAGTTTCTTTTGCTCCTGCAGGGTGAACAGCGGAAATTCAGAACCTTTACCAGACGGGCCTACATAAGCGCCGGGGTTGGCGTTACGGTTGGTGATCACGCCATTGAAAGGCGCTCTGATCTCCAAATATCCTTTTCTGTCGGCAATTTCGCGGTATTGCGCTTTTGCCGCATCCCACTGGGCAAAATCCGAGTTCTTTTTAGCCAGGGCCTGGTCCAGGTCGTTTTGCGAAACGGTACCCGGTGTTTTGCTGGTTTCCAGCAGGCGGTCGTAGTTTGCCTTGCTGGCAATATAGATAGCTTCCTGCGATTTCAATCTTGACTGGGCGGCAGATTCCAGCGAAGTGAGCTCAGGCGCTTCCATAGTAACCAGTAGTTGACCGGTTCTTACTTCAGAGCCCACATCGGCATACAACTTTCTTACAAAGCTGTTTTCTTTCGCATACAGGTCAACCTGTTGAAAGGCAACCAACTCGCCGGGGATCGACAAATTAGTGGACAGCATGCCTTTTTGCAGCGATACTGTTTCTATGGCGGGTACAGCAGCGGGGGTTTCCACTTTATTTTTAGCAGGCTCTTCGCCGTTGGTTTCTTTACAGGCGGGTAATAAAGCCATCAAACCAACACCTGCTATCAGGACCAAAGGTGTATTGACCATTGAAGTCAGACCCTTTGCTTTATGTATTAAATTTCTCAGTTGCATATGCGCTGTTTTCTATGATATTCTTACAAAATTACTACTACTAAAACCGTTTGTATA
>CBIMFG010001035.1:0-2702 GCA_966243125.1 uncultured Niastella sp. | reverse complement strand
GGTGAAAACGGATATCGTAAAAAGTAAGGTTGTGCTCTTTTGCGTATTCGCGAATAGTGTTCTTGATAGCGTTTACCGGTTCTGCCATCAGGTGGCAGGTGTTTATATCAATCACCTTATCAAACAGGCGGGGCACGTGAAAGCCAAGGGCATTTTCCTGATCAATGGTGGCTTCTTTGGCAGCCGCAATTTCATCGGGCAACAAATACCGGCGATTGCTGAAGGTAAACTCCAGCTTATTGCGATAGCGGGCTGTTTCGTTACAACCAATAATGGGCTCAAAGGGGGGCAATTGCACCTTACCAATCCGTTTCAGGTTTTGCGCCACCTCATTTTGTTTGTATTGCAATTGTTTTTCATAAGGCAGCATTTGCCATTTGCAGCCGCCACAAACGCCAAAATGTTCGCAAAACGGAGTAACCCTGTGGGGGCTCAGCGAGTGGAACCGAACGGCTTTTCCTTCGCCCCATTCTTTTTTGCTTTTTGACAGCTGTACGTCAACTACATCGCCGGGCACGGCGCCTTCAATAAAGATCACTTTGCCGTCGATTTTGCTCAGGGCTTTGCCTTCTGCCGCATAATCTTCAACAACAACCTGTTGTAACAACGGCTTCTTCTTTCTATTCATGGCGCAAAGATAATCTACTACAAATAAAAAGGCAGCCCCGTAAAACGAGGCTGCCACCTTCACGCTATTATTACAAGCAAAAATAGACCAGTGGTTAAAAAACCACAGTCGTTACTTTTATAACATTGGACGTCGCTATAAGGTTGCTCCATTCCAGATTTTTGATTTTTATTTAATATTTCCCCTTAGCGTTCGGTAAACATCTCCCTAAAACAGCTTCAAGCTATAAGCTGTAAGCCACAATATACTGCGACGCAGCAATCCGAAACCTGGAACCTGTAATTGCCCTCCTTAAAAACCAAATGCTTAACGCGGTTACAGGAACTGCGTTAAGCATAGTAGAACATAGCACTCAGAACATAGAACTAAAAACTCTGAACTTGGAACTCGGAACTCGGAACTTGAAACCTGGAACTTACTCCCCCTTCTTCCCTTCGCCCTCGTTGTATTTTTTTTCAGCAGCCTGAGCTTTCTCAAAATCCAGCACCACCCCATTTATGCAATAGCGCAAACCGGTTGGGGGCGGACCGTCATCAAAAACGTGCCCGAGGTGGCTTTTGCAGCGGCCGCATTCTACTTCGGTGCGGGTCATGCCGTGCGAATTATCGGCTAAATAAATTATACTTCCCTTGCTAATGGGTTGGTAAAAACTGGGCCAGCCGCAACCACTTTCAAATTTGGTATCGCTTTTAAACAGCGGGTTGCCGCAAACGGCGCAGTAGTAGGTGCCCACTTCCTTTGAATTTTCAAATTTGCTGGTCCAGGGTCTTTCGGTACCCTTTTCCCGGGCAATGTTATACACGTCGGCAGGCAGCATTTTTCTCCATTCGTCATCACTGATATTCACCTTCGAGGAGTCGGTGCGGGAATAAACGGTGTTCTTCTTTGATGTATCCATAGTTGTTTTTTTCGGTGTATTAGACTGAGAATAAGAGCATTGTTGTAAAATTACAGCCAACAACAGTAATGTCAGGCTTTGTAGTACGCGCTTCATAAAAATTGATTGTGTTTCCCAAATGTACGTAGCCAGGTGCCGTTTGGATGTCTGCCAGCCGACACTCTATATTAGCTTAACATTTTGTTTAGGTGATGGTTGCGCCGGTGCTGGGTTTTATCCCCATTCAATATATTAATAAAATCGAGCGAACCTCTTGAATTTGTGGTATCCTCAGCAAGAAAACCCGGTTCTGATTAAATATTTTTTAATTGGAATGCCGATATTCTAAAGGGATTATTTCTGTGGTTGGTTTATATTTGCCCACTCATAAAGGGACTAACTAAACATGTTTAATCTTATATTATTTGGACCTCCCGGTAGCGGAAAAGGAACTCAATCGGAAAAGCTGATCGAAAAATTTGGTTGGATCCATCTTTCCACCGGTGATTTGTTGCGTAAGGAAATTGCGAATGCTACCCAGTTAGGACTTGAGGCAAAATCATTTATGGATAAAGGCCAACTGGTGCCTGATGAAGTGGTTATTGGTATGATTGGCTCTGCCCTTGATGCCAACCCCGCCGCCAAAGGCTTTTTGTTTGATGGTTTTCCCAGAACAACTGCCCAGGCAGAAGCGCTGGATGCGTTGCTCACCAGCAAAACCAGCGAAATAACCCTGGTACTGGCGCTTGAAGTAGGCGAGGAAGAACTGGTAACCCGTTTGTTGAACAGAGGTAAAACCAGCAGCCGCAGTGATGACCGCGATGAAAATATAATTCGCAAGCGTTTGTTGGAATATGAGAACAAAACTGCCGCAGTAGCTCACCACTATGCCAAATTCGACAAAGTGGCTAAAGTAAAAGGCGAAGGCAGCATTGAAGAGATCTTCCAATCGCTGTGCGAGCAAATAGAAGCCAAACAACCGGCGTAAAGTGTAATTTGATTTAAATATTTTAAAGGGTGTTCCGTCCTTCAACTTCGCTTAGGATTGAACACCCTTTATTTTTAATATCTCCAACTGGTCAAATCGGCGCCTGCCGGTGCTCTTTTTTTCACTTCTTCAGCCCACTTCATTATAAACATCTGGTGATAGCGCAGCCTTGAAATATAGTTCGGTTGGGTATGATCGCCATTCCAGCA
>CBIMFG010001034.1:0-2706 GCA_966243125.1 uncultured Niastella sp. | reverse complement strand
TACCATTAAAAAAACACTATATGCGACGGGCTTACAAATTATTGACCATCCGCGGGATCAGTTTACATATTCACTGGACGTTCCTGCTTATGTTCGGATGGGTGCTGCTGGTAAATGCGGCCGCAGGCAATGATATTACCATGTGTCTCAATGGAGATCAGGAAATCGGTACCGTGCTGGAAAAACTGGCCCGCAATGATGAGCACATCTATCCGGTAATGGATAACAGCCATTTTGTTGGAGTGGTGAATCTGAACCACATCATTGAATACCTGTTGCTGAACAAGGTGAATACAAAAGAATACCCAAGAATAAAATCTTTGGCCGGATTATTACACTGATGTTTACTATAACTCTGCAGGCGTTGTGCAATTCAATGAGGATATTTACAGGAAGTCAACGTTCAAAAAGTGACTTGTTAAACTTTTCCAGTGCTTTTTTGTTATAATAATATTTTTAATAACTTGAACCCGTGAAAGAGAAACTGGCCGTATTTCTGTTAGTAGTGTACATGTTCGGATCAACCGACGCGTACCAGCTATTGAAGTTACCGTTGCTGGTGGGGCATTATGTAAAGCATAAAAAAGAAAGTCCATATATTACGCCTGGCTCCTTTTTTAAGATGCATTATATTGATCCCCAGCCATTCGATGATGATTACAGGCAGGATATGCAGTTGCCTTTCAAAACCGTTTTGAATGTTTTCGGCAGAAATCTGCCCACCGACATAACGTTCCTGCAGAGGATCATTTTTAAAGCGCCCACTGAAAACCTGGTGGTACAACCTGTTTTAAATGATAGTTTCTCTCCTTTTTTACTTTGCCATACCATTTTCCAACCTCCCCGGGTATAGTTCTTTTTACTGATCCTCCGTTTCATTACAAATAAACTTTTGAAAAAAATTATTCAATGAAGTTATTATTCCTGTTCTTACTGGCAGGGAGCAACCTGCTGTTTACCCAATGGCATCCTGATTATGACAGCGCGCAAAAGCAGGCGAAAGCAAATGGTAAATATATATTGCTGAATTTTTCCGGGTCCGACTGGTGCGCTCCCTGTATAAAATTGCGCCAGGAGGTCTTTGGCAGCCCGGAGTTTGAACAACTGGCAAACAACTCGCTGGAGTTATACGATGCAGATTTTCCCCGTAAAAAGAAGAACCAGCTGTCGAAGGAATTGCAGCAAAGCAATGAGGCGCTGGCTGAAAAATACAATCCTTTAGGTAAGTTTCCCTATACAGTGCTGCTTACGGCAGATGGAAAAGTAGTAAAAGCATGGGACGGTTACCCTGACAATAACAGCGTATTGTTTATTGAACAGTTAAAATCGGTTTGCCATGCCAAGCGCCCCTGACCAGCCGTTGTTTGAATACAAACATACGTGCAAATTAATGGGTAACACTTTTGAGATCACGGTTGTGGCTGGTGAGGAGAACTGGGCACGTGAAAAAATAAACCTGGCGGTTGATGAGATCAAAAGGATTGAAAAACTATTGACCACATTTGATGAGAACAGCCAGACCAACCTCATAAACCGGCTGGCCGGCATAGAACCGGCGCCTGTTGACAGAGAAGTTTTTGAGCTCATTAAACGGGCACTTAAGATCTCAGGTGTTACCGATGGGGCATTTGATATAACCTACGGGTCAATCGATAAGCGGTTGTGGAACTTCGATAGGGCCATGACCAGCCTGCCCAATGCTGAAGCAGCCAAACGTTCCGTGCGGCTGATCAATTACCATAATGTGCTGCTGAATGAACAGGATGGCACCGTTATGCTAAAAGAAAAAGGCATGCGCATTGGCTTCGGTGGAATTGGCAAAGGATACGCGGCCGATATGGCCCGTAACCTGCTGGTAAAGGAAGGCGTGCATAGCGGTATTGTGAATGCATCGGGCGACCTGGTGGCCTGGGGCAAACAAGCCAATAATGAACCCTGGACTATCGGTATTGCACATCCTGACCATGCCCGGTCGGCTTTTTCCTGGCTCAATATTTCCGACCTGGCCATCGCCACTTCAGGCAATTATGAAAAGTATGTGCTGATAGATGGTAAGAAATATTCACACACCATCGATCCCAGAACGGGCATGCCCGTCACCGGCATCAAAAGCGTAACTATCATCAGTCCTTATGCTGAAATAGCCGACGCCATGGCCACGCCCGTGATGGTGATGGGGGTAAAAGCCGGCCTCCACCTGATCAACCAGATCCAGCATCTTGGTTGCATTATCGTAGACGACAATAATAAGATCTACACCACCAAAAACATCAATTTAACATGAGCATTAAAAAATACCTGGCAGCGCTGGCCGTAATTGCCATGCTGTCTGTTTCCTGTAAAACAGTTAAAGAATACCAGAAGAACAAGCTGAACGATTCAGAAATGAGCCTGTCGAACCGGAAAGTGGAAAAAACCGAAATGAGCTTTCAATCGTACCGGGAAGGCGCCTCCGGCGCCAATGCCGGTAAAAGTGGTGGCGGTTGCGGCTGTAATTAATTAACTGTTTAACCGATAGGAATGAGAAGAATATTTTTAACTGCGTTGGGTATTGCGGCATTGATAAAGTCATTTGCACAACAATTGCCCGACAGCAGTTTTCAAAGCAGGAAACTGAAAATAGAAGAAATAAACCTGGTATCGAGTTACTATAATCAAAATGGCGGCCAGGCAGCGGTAACCGGCGGTATTGGCACCCAGCAATTA
>CBIMFG010001033.1:0-2711 GCA_966243125.1 uncultured Niastella sp. | reverse complement strand
CCGGTCTCAGACTTATAACCGGGTGCGAAGTTTAAAACGTATATCGCTTTTTTTTGGTGCGTAGGTTTGTAAAAAAATACTCTTTAAATGTAAACGATTGATTATGAGTGGAAAGCTAGTAAGTTTGTTAGTTCTTGAGTTCTTTAGTTCTTTACTGGTCAACCGGTCAACTGGTTAACTGGTCAACTTCTTCTTATAAAGTATCCTCCACGCCATAATCACAGCCGTTACCGCAAACACCCCACCTATGATCCAACTGATCATACCCTGGTTGGCGTTTAAACGGTTTACAATGAGTTGTCCGCCAAAAATAAACACCCCATTGCCCAGAAAAGTGCCAATGCCAATGCCGGCGATATAAGCGTTGTAGATGTCGTTGCGGGGAATGAGGATCTTTTTGGTATACAGCGCCGTGCTCCAGCCAAACCAGAAGGGAATTTGCGCGGGGTTAATGGCGCTCATAGTAACGCCTAACCAAAAGCGAGGGATCGTATGCGAGAGTATGATGTTCTTTTGAACGTGCGGACTGGCCGCTGCTATAAAATTGGTTACCGCCAGGGCTACAATAATCAGCACCGTAAACCATTGCAGCCAGCGAAACAGCCGCTCCTGCTTTTGTACCCAATCCATAGCCTTTAGTGAAAGGCGCACATATATGATCTCCACCAGCAAAGCGCCCAGCGAAAAATACAAAGCCGGCCGTATGCCATCACTTACCGAGATCTGCATGGCAGCAACATTTAACGTTCCTAAAGGTAAGGTACCGAGGAAGCTGATGAACATGCCGGTGAAGAAGATACGTACGTGCAATTTCTTATAATGTTGCTTATTGTTGAATAGTGAATTTCAGTTCTCAAACGATCAAGCTGTAAGCTGTAAGCAAATACAACGCTTGCCGTTGCCGCGACGGCTTATAGCTTAAAGCTTACGGCTTATAGCTGCATTACTCTGTCATCGCATTCAGTTTCCTCGCCCACTCCTTAGCTTCTTTAAACATAGAAACACCTTCCCGAAAACACAGGTACCGGTGTCCTTTTTTATGATTGATGCGGCTGACCCGGAAGAGCATTATCCAATGCCTGATGATCTCTTTCCAGGCAAAGAAAATGGAATGCCGCGGATCATAAATATGCGTGGGTTCGGCCCCGGCCCCATTCACTTCAATGATCGAAAAGTTTCGGCCTTCCCGCAATGCTTCCCAGCTTTCAAATCGGATATCGAGCCGGCCAAAATAAAAACCTGGGATCTGTTTACAGATCGTATCTATGACCTGCGTCAGGGTTTCATCGGCCAGGTGACTGGCATCAATGAATTTAGAACCGCGGGCATGGTTGCCAAATGGCGACACGATCATTTTTTCACCGGCCGGCAATACCTGGTTCAACTTTTCGCCATGGATTTTTTGTAAACTGCCCAGGTACATCAAGGCGCGTTTATCTTTTTGTAATAACTGTAAAATAGAATGCTGGTCATTGCCCGTTACCGATAAAAATTCTTTATATACTATACCCGTAATGGCGCCAGTAGCCTGGTTGGGATAGCGTACATAAAAAATGCCGGCTTCCAGTTTCCAGGGAACAAATTCCTGAATATGAAAATCGAGATACGCCGTACGCGCATAGTTTATAATATCTTCTTCACTGCGCAACACTTTTACCCCCCGGCCCCGGCCACCGATATTGGGTTTGCCAATCAATGGAAATTGTAAACCCGCCCGTTGCACTTCGCGTAATACGAGGGCGCCATTGGAGGGTATAGAAAAGAAAACAGTTGATGGATGGTATTGCGGCGGAATGATAGTGATGATGTCTTTTTTACTTTCACCCAAAAAGCCACCGTTCTTAATGGTGGGATTGCTGGCATTAAAGAAAAAGAACGACCGCGCGCGCAGGCACAACAGTCCCCATACCGGGTAAATACAAAAGTATACGGTTCCAAAACTCCAGTATTCCCAGTTAAATAATTTTATAAAGAACGGTCGGTGCAGGATGCGTTGTATACTGTTCATGCTTTGCCCGCCATTGATTTTTCAACTATTAATTGTTGCGTGAAGGTTTTATGGTTCTTGAGATCAAGGTAATCCATTTGTGTATGTTCATCGGTAAGGGTTAATTGGGTAACGCTTACGGTAAACACCTGCCCGTTGCGATTCATCAGCAGATCGTTGTGGGCATCCCCATCGCCGGTGAACTGGTGAAAATGCAAAATGTCGCCGGGTGTGGGTTCAGCATTTTGCTGCAACCATTGCCTGAACCAGTTTTTTCTTTTCTCCACCACTTCGTCATCATACAGGGTGGCCGACGACCAAATGTGTGGTTCCTGATCATCCAGTTCGGTCAGGTACTTTTTCTCCCCATCCCACCGGCATTCAAACAGCTGCCCCGTATTCCAGATCACAGCGGTGAAGGGTTCAATTTGTTGTAACGACATAAGCTTAAAACCCAGCACGGGGTTTATGGAATTCAACAGATCGAGCAACACCAGGCCGCGGCTTTTGCGATACGGCGGCTGGGGTTGGTGGCGAATAAAACCACCATTCAGAAAAACGATGGCATTGCCATTTTCATGGGCTGCTATCCAGGTACCACCGGCATCCCCATCTTTCGGAAATAATAATTTGCCCGATGAATAGGGATACAGGGTTGGTGGAAATGCACTGGAACGCCAATGCTTTTCATCGCGGTTGGATGTTATATAGAGCTTATTCCCTG
>CBIMFG010001032.1:0-2713 GCA_966243125.1 uncultured Niastella sp. | reverse complement strand
CTATTCAATGGCCTGCCCGATGAGTTTGAAGTAGGCCGTTACCACAGCTGGGTAGTAGATGAAGAAGGTTTCCCAAAAGACCTGGAGATCACTGCCCGCGATGCCAATAACTTTATTATGGCCTTGCAACACAAAACATACGATGTGCAGGGCGTGCAATTCCATCCTGAAAGTGTGTTAACGCCAAGAGGGGAGGAGATATTACGTAACTGGTTGAAATCATAATGAACAATTGACTGTATGAAAAAAATATTACAATTCCTGTTTGAACATAAGACGTTAAGCCGCGAGCAGGCGAAAGACGTTTTATTAAACATTGGTAAAAGTGTTTACAACGAACATGAAGTAACGGCCTTTATGACCGTATACCTCATGCGCAGTGTAACCATTGAAGAGCTGCAGGGGTTTCAGGATGCCTTGCTGGAATTGTGCGTAAAAGTAGACCTGAACGGTTTTCCTGTAATTGATATCGTAGGTACTGGTGGTGATGGAAAAAACACCTTCAATATTTCAACCCTCAGTTGTTTTATTGTGGCGGGTACGGGTCAAAAAGTGGCCAAGCATGGTAACTATGGTGCTTCTTCAATAAGCGGTGCATCTAACGTAATGGAGCAACTGGGTTATAAAATGAAAAACGATCAGGACCGGTTAAAGAAAGAAGTAGACCAGGCCAATATCTGTTTTTTACATGCGCCGTTGTTTCACCCAGCATTAAAAACGGTAGGGCCCATCAGAAAGAACCTGGGCATGCGCACCTTCTTCAATATGTTAGGCCCCATGGTAAACCCGGCGTTTCCACCTTTTCAACTGGTAGGCGTATACAACCTTGAAATGGCGCGTATTTATAACTACCTGCTGCAATTAACCGACCGGGCCTTCACCATCATACATGGGTTAGATGGATACGACGAGATCTCGTTGACCAACGATACCAAGGTAATCACCAACAATGGTGAAAAGATCATGACGCCCGAACAATTGGGCAAACGCATGGTAAACCCCACCGATATTTACGGTGGTAATAGTGTGGAAGAAGCCGCTAAACTGTTCACCAAAATATTAAAGGGCGAAGGCAGCTGGGCGCAGAATGCCGTAGTATTGGCTAACGCGGCGATGGCCTTGAACTGCACCGGTAACTATAAAAGTTACGAAGATGCCTATGGTGCGGCGGTAGATAGTTTGGAAAGTGGCAAAGCGAATGAGGCGTTAAGGAAGTTAATTGAGTTGCAATAGTTGACCACTCACGATCTTAATTCACAAATTGATCATTTAAGTAATGAACATTTTAGATAAAATAATAGAGCACAAAAAAGTTGAAGTAGCTGAGCGCAAACAACAGACCTCTGTAAAGGAACTGGAACAACAGGAAGGGTTTAAACGTTCTGTATTATCACTCGCACAGTTTTTGCTCGATGATGCCAAAACCGGCATTATTGCTGAATTTAAAAGAAAGTCGCCATCAAAAGGGATTATCAATGGGGCGGCAGATGTAGTGGAAGTTACATCGGCCTATGCCCGCTATGGCGCTTCCGGTTTATCTGTACTTACTGATGAACAATTTTTTGGCGGCAGCACTACCGATCTTATAAAAGCAAGAGTTAACCAGGTGCCTATTTTGCGTAAGGATTTCATGATAGATGAATACCAGATCGTAGAAGCCCGGGCCATGGGGGCCGATGTGATCCTTTTAATTGCAGCCTGCCTGACACCGGCTGAAGTTAAACGGTTGGCATCTTTTGCGGCTTCTTTACAGTTGGAAGTATTGCTGGAACTACATGCCGAAGAAGAGCTGGAACATATTTGTGACGAAACAAAACTGGTAGGCATCAACAACCGCAACCTGAAAACTTTCGAAGTAGACATTGAACGCAGCTTGCGGATGGCTGAACGTATACCTGCCGGCAAGATCAAAATTGCTGAAAGCGGTATTAGTTCTGTAGCCAACATCAGGCTGTTTAAAGAAAACGGTTTCCGTGGGTTCCTGATCGGAGAGAATTTTATGAAAGAAGCGCAACCAGCCGCTGCCTTTCAAAAATTCATAGCGCAACTGGAAACAATATAACACCTCGATTGCTTGGCCAACACCCTAACACTTAAAATCTGACTAGCTATGCGTGTAAAAGTTTGCGGTATGACACTGCCCGAACAACTGGAACAATTAGGAAGCCTGGGCGTAACCTTTGCGGGATTTATCTTTTATCCAAAAAGTCCGCGCTATGTTTTCAAAGGCCTTACCACCAGCCAGATCAGGAAAGAGAATAACATTAACAAGGTAGGCGTATTTGTAAATGCCTCCATTGAAGAAGTGTTGCACATGGTTGACGAATGCCGGTTGCACATGGTACAGCTGCACGGCGATGAATCGCCCAAGTATTGTGAAAAGATCGCTGACTACGTGTCGGTGGTAAAAGCCTTCCGTATCAGTGAAACCGATAACATAGAGTGGATGATCAAAAATTACATGGATGTGTGCGATATGTTTATGTTTGATACCATGGGCGCAGGTTACGGCGGCACGGGTCTTAAATTCAACTGGAATATGTTAAAAGACGCCACCATTGGCAAACCTTTCTTCCTGAGTGGCGGTATTGAACCGGGCGATGAAGACAGATTGAATGAGTTTGCCACCATGCCAATAGGAAAAGGTTTGTTTGCAGTAGATATCAATAGTAAGTTCGAAATAAGTCCGGGTATAAAGGACATGGCCAAAGTA
>CBIMFG010001031.1:0-2714 GCA_966243125.1 uncultured Niastella sp. | reverse complement strand
AATATAAGCGCCAGCCGCCTGTTTACCTGGAATGAACTGGCTAAAAGGGTGTATGCTATTTATGGAACGTTTTCAGACAAAGAACTGAAAAAGGTAGATGCGTTTATCAGCAGCAACAACTGGAAGAACAGCGGCAATGAAGCTGCCACGGTAATTGCGGTAGAGCATTATTTGAAAATGAATATCAGCACCCGCGATGATATTAATGATGAGAATGCAGAGAATATTGAATGGATGATCAAAAACAAACTGGCCAGTTACCGAGGTATAGAACGCCTGTATGGCGCTATTTTTAAACAACTGGGCGTAAATCATGAGTTTGTTATGTGTGGCTCGCGCGATGATTTTTCGGTAGATAAAGCATTTGAGAACTGGAATAACTGCGATAACCAGTTGATCTATTTCCCTAAACTGAAAAAGTATATTGCGCCTACTTCCATTGAAATGCGGTATCCCTTGTTCAACCCATCCTGGATTGGCACTAATGGTATTTATTGCAAAGGCACGGTGATAGGAAATTTTACCACCGCCATAGCCGATATAAAACCCATTGTGGGTGAAGAGTATACCCAAAGCAGTAACAATATTGAAGCAAAGCTGCAGTTGAATAAAACGCTCGATACGCTGCTTGTGAAAAGCCGTCAGTCGTATTCGGGGTATTCAGCCGTGTTCTTTCGTACCAGCTTTAACTTCTCCTCCGAAGAAAAACAAAAAGAATTGATGAAGGAACTGGTAAAATATGGAACCAGTTCTGAAAAGGTGATCTCTTCCAAAATTGAAAATAAGGAAATGGAGAATTACCAGGGCAACAAACCTTTTATTCTTGATATGGAAGTAAACGCAAGTGAGCTGGTTGAAAAAGCCGGTAATAAAATACTGGTAAAAATTGGCGAGATCATTGGGCCACAAATAGAAATGTACCAGGAAAAGCCCCGCCAGTTTGATATGGATGTAAATTACCCGCACACACTCGACAGAACCATTGAGTTCACCATCCCCGATGGTTATAAGGTAAAGAACCTGAATGACCTTACCATTAGCAAAGTGTATAAAGACAATAATGAGTTAGCCATGGGTTTTGAATCTTCCTATACCCAGGAAGGCAATGTGGTTAAAGTGCATGTGCTGGAGCAGTACCGGAAAATACAATACCCACTGGCCTGGTACGAAGACTTTAAAAAGATCATCAATGCATCGGCTGATTTCAATAAGGTGACGCTGGTGCTGGAAGCTAAATAGATCTGAGCGGCTCGCTCTGAGCGGAGTCGAAGGCCTGGTATCTATTAATTAAATGCCGTCTTACAAGGGCGGCATTTTCCTTTCCCACAGACCCATACAGGGTCTTTTTTCCAAAAATTATAGAAAAGTCCCGTGTTGGGACGGTTGTCCCGCTTCTTGTTATTCGTATTTCTCCGTTAGGATATTTAATTTAACCACTAAGGGTTTTTTCATTCAGTTGTGTTTGAGTCGATTATAAAAGTGCCGGTGCCCACCACCGGTAAAAAGCTGGCACATTTCACCCCGTGCCACAAAACAGGTATGCCGTTGGAAATACTTACTGTGAAATCAATCAACACAAAAAAGTTTACCTTATGAAACAGATCTACTCAATTATCGCAATCCTTTTCATCTCTTTGTCTGCTGTAGCCCAAACAAAACCTTTGATCACTTTTTCTGCTGCCTCAGGCGATTGGTCAACCGCTTCAAACTGGAGCCCGGCCCGCGTTCCTCAACATGGCGATTCCATCGTGATCCCTCAGAATAAGATTGTCGTATTTGATAAAAACGATACCCTGGCCAATGTGTATATAAAAGTGATCGGAACAATTACTATGAAGCAGAAAATGAGATTGAGTGCTTCTTCTGTAATTGAATTAGCTTCCACCGGAAAGATCATTTCCTGGAATGCAAACCGTGGTAACGAAACCATCACAATTGGCGGTGTTTTTAAATACGATCAAAATGCAGCCACTACTATAACCGGGATCGGTTTGGCTTCCAGCAAATCAGGTATATCACCCAACGGTTTTAGTTTAAGTACCCTGCCGGTTTTATTTAACAGCTTTTATGCCACCAAAAGCAATAACAATGTGGTATTGAACTGGAGTACCGCCATGGAGTATAACAACAAGAATTTTGAAGTGCAACGCAGCTTTGATGGCAGCAACTGGAGCGTGATCGCTGTTATGCTGGGCGCTGGTAATTCAAACAACATACTACAATATAGCTATACCGATAAAAATATGAGTGCAGCAATTGCTTATTATCGCATTCGCCAGGTAGATATAGATGGTAAATTTGAATACTCTATTGTAAAAACCATTCGCACCATTGAAACTACCCCTGCCACAAAGATCTATGCAAGTGGCAATACTGTTAACATCGAATTTAACCAGGATGTAAAGAACCCCGTAACCGTTCGCATCATGGATATGAATGGCCGCATAATAGCACAAAAAGACAACCAACAGGCTTCTTATCGCATAACAATGAACCTGAACAATCATGTTGCCGGCATGTACCTGGTACAACTCAACGATAACAAAGGGTGGAATGAAGTAAAGAAGGTGATGCTGTAATGGGAGTTTGTTTAATAGGTAAACAAACTTTATCCCGATATCCCGCTGCGCGGGAATCGGGATTTTTTATTTCTGTAAATTGCAGAAAACGCAAAAGCATGAAAAACGTTCCAACCTTATTCGAATGGGCCGGCG
>CBIMFG010001030.1:0-2716 GCA_966243125.1 uncultured Niastella sp. | reverse complement strand
TTATTACAAAAACCGGCCCCGGGCAAATGGTCGAAACAGGAAATACTGGGCCATTTAATTGATTCGGCCATCAACAACCTGAAGCGGTTCACCGATATTCAATGTTTTCCCCAGCCGTACACTGTTTTAAGATATCAGCAGGATGATCTGGTGATGATCAATCGCTACCAGCAATTGCCTTTGGACCATCTGCTGCAGTTATGGAGTAGCCTGAACAAACAAGTAATCAATATTATTGGCACTATACCCGCAGAAAAACTGCCATATACCGTTATTATACCCTCTGGTGAGTCAAAGACCCTTGAATGGATTGCGATAGATTATGTGGAGCACCTGGAGCATCATTTAAAACAGATAGGCTAATGGAATTTACCAGCTACATCATCAAAAGAAATACCGACAAAACAGTTGTAACGGGTAATAACCTGGTGTTGGTCTTAATAATCGGTGCATTGGTAATGGGAATGACCGGGTTTGTTAAAACAGCCACTGTATTATTTATTCTGGCTGTTGCAGCCGGTATCATTCTGTTTGTTATTAAGAAGGGTAAAACACAGTCATTAGTATTATCACAAATAAAGCTGGTAATAAGCACAGCAGCGATAGAAATAGAAGGGGTGGTATATGAAATGGAAAAAATAAAAGACCTTAAATTCATCATCCATTCCTATGCAGGATTACGATATTCTGAGGGTAAAAGCAGGATCTATACAACCTCGAATGGTACACAGAATTATTTAACTTTTACTGTTGATGGCAATAAGGTTGGTTGCCAGTATTATTTAAACAGCGAAAAGCATACGTTTATTTTATGCCAGGTACTACAGGAGTATTATTATAAAAAGATCCCGTTTATTGAAGTGGACCGCGACGGGCATCAAACCTACCTGTTAAAGCGATTGAATGAAGAAGAATTAGCCGCATTTAAAACTAAATACGGCTATTAAGATCATCTACACCAGCTTATACAATAACTTCTTCACCATGCGGTAATTGGTGAGCAGTGACAGGCCTATTAAAAATACAGCTGTGCTCAATACAGCCCAATGTAGCATGGACGAGAGCTCGGGCCGGTTGAACATCGCAAAGTGATGAAAGGCCCATTGCATGCCTTCTGTTAGCGCCAGGGCAACCAACACTACCAATACATACACAGGTATAAATTGTTTTGATACGTTTGTACTAAGCCAGTTAGGGGAGTAGCCCAACATTAACAATAATTGCAGGTTGTCTTTACTACGGGCAATCATCAACTGCAGGTAGAACGAGAACAGCATCAGCGCCAGTATCACCACCAGCAAACCAAAAATGCCAAGTCCGCTAAAGATGCCTTGCAGTACCTGCTTTACCCGGCCGAATTTTGTTTTATCCTTGTTTACCTTATAATTCTTTTGTTGCAGGTAATTTAAAAAATCGGGATTGTTGGCGTCCCTGGTTTTTATATACAAACGCGAAGCCTTTACATCGGTAGTATTGCCGAATTTGTTATTAGCCCAGTCGAGGAAGTTTTTGGGAACAATAATGGAATTAACGCGATCGCTTAACGCTACAATAGAGCCACGGAAAGTTTGCTTCTCTCCATTTTGTCCGTAACAGGTAATGAAGACTACTACCTGCGAAGCTGTTTCGGCAGATAATTGCGGTAATCCATAACCGGGCGCAAACACATTGTATATTTCCAGAAAGTCGGATGAGAAAACAATAGGAATATAATCCTGTCCCTGCTGCCAGGTAAAGTTGGGTGGAACGGTATCGATAAAGTTATTATCCAGCGACTCCAGAAACATATCAGTACTGAAGGGAATAATATCACCGGCGCTTAACTGTACCCGGAAGCGGTTGGCCGTAAGGGGACTAACGCCTTCTATAAAAGGTTTGGATTCGATGTCTTTAATGTCGTTGGCATTGAACAGGTTCTTCTCCAGCTGGCCCATGGTTTCATTGGTAATGGTTTTGGAGATGGATATAAAATCAGAACCATCTTTGCGCTGGCTTTCACCGCCCAACAACTGCTGGATGTTGATGTACATTTGAATGGAGCACAACAACAGCAATACACCAATGCCTAAGCCAATATAGGAGAACCAACGGGAACCGGTGTTGGTGCCTGTTTGCAATAAGGAGCGAATGGGTTTAAATGATACTGCCACGGGTAATGATTACAAATGAAAAATTCGGGTGTACGGGAACCAGTCAATGCGTTCCAGGTCGGCAAAGATGATGGCCGCATTGCGCAATTTCGCTTCGTCGAGCATCAATTGCATCGCGTTCTGCGAGTTCTTATCATCCAGGTGACTGAAAGGTTCATCAAGCAACAGAAAATCGAAAGGCTGCATGAGTGCGCGAATGATGGCCACGCGTTGTTGTTCGCCATACGAACAAATGCGGCTTTTGGCGTTCAGCTTGTTGCCAATGCCTAACCGTTCGGCCATTTCTTTGATCTTTTCAGCGGGGTGAAATGGATTCAGTTGCCGTTTCAATTCAATATTCTCCTGTACAGTTTGTTCGGGAAACAAGCGCAGATCCTGCAATACAATGCTCACATGATCTTTACGGTAACCGGCAAAATCTTCGGGGGTATAGTTGCGAAGGTTGGCTGAATTGTATACAATATTGCCATTGTACTCATTGCGCAGGCCATACAAAAAATGCATGAGCGAGGTTTTACCGCTTCCTGATGGCGCCACGATCTTTATGTACTCGCCTTTGGTGAAGG
>CBIMFG010001029.1:0-2718 GCA_966243125.1 uncultured Niastella sp. | reverse complement strand
TGGGAAAGGAAGGCGCTGTTTATTACAAAGCAGCTAAAGATATACTACATTCATTAGCAAGTGCAACCTACCGGTCAACTTTGGGCGGCAATGGTAATTTTATTCTGAAACATTCTGTGGGCAGCATTCCACATGGGTTTGAGCTGGATACGCCATTGATCTATGCCGATTATTATTTTATAGAAGCATTGTCGAGATATCATTCCCTGCAAAAGTAGAAGAAACAAGTTTGCAGTTGGGTGCCCTTTCCGTTTATCGGGAGGGGCTTTTTTGTTTTGCCCTGAGCAGAGTAGGAGGGTTATGGGCAGGAAATTGGCCAGATACTGTGAGCATATTATAAATGCATCGTCTGTGGAGTATATTAGACTTGTTTATATACGATACGTTATGCGGCTTTTTGCAGGATGTTTTAAAAATTGGGTATTTATATTTTAATTAAATTGGTTTGAAGCTGTTTCACTTGCAGCTGATCCTTAAGCATCTTTTGTAAATATCAATTTTTAACCAAAACTAGTGCTATGAAAAGAAAATTTCTAGTCACCTTGTTTGTGCTCATCACGGGGAGCCTTACATCATTTGCTCAAACCAGCATAAAAGGAGTTGTTACCGACTACACCAGCAAAAGCCCTGTTTCCGGTGCAACGGTACAGGTTAAAGGAAGCCAGACTGCCACCATTACTGGTAATGATGGTAGTTATGAGATTACCGTGCCGTCCAATGCTACTTTACTGGTATTTCAGCACACGGGTTACAGCACCAGGGAGATTGCCATAAGTGGACGTAATGAAATTAATATTGAATTGCAGACCGACTGGCGATCGCTTAATGAAGTGATGGTTGTTGCTTATGGTACCGCAAAAAAAGGCACCTATACCGGTGCTGCTTCGGTGATCAAACAAAGCGAGATCAAAGATGTGCCCTCCTCCTCTTTCCAGAATGCCCTGGTGGGTAGAGTTTCCGGAGTGCAGGTAACTGCTGCAAGCGGTGAAGCCGGCGCCGCCCCCAGCATACGCATCAGGGGCATAGGTTCTATGAATGCCGGTAATGAACCATTATATGTAATTGACGGCGTTCCCGTTATTTCAGGCGATCAGGGCAACCTGAGCAATTCTTATATCGGTTCCAATAACATCATGAATACGCTGAACCCGGCCGATATTGAAACCATCACGATCTTAAAAGATGCTGCAGCTTCCTCCCTGTATGGTTCAAGAGCTGCAAATGGTGTTGTGCTTATCACTACCAAACGTGGTAAAAAAGGGAAACCTGCGGTGCATTTGTCCTCTTCCGTTGGCATTACACCCCGATGGGCCACTGACAACTATGAAACTGCAGGCGTACAGGAACAAACAAATATGTTGTATAGGATAATATACGATAATAAAACTACTGCCGGCCAAACTGCTGCCCAGGCCAATGCCTATGCGCTCTCGCAACTCAATAGCAAGTTCAATAAACATGGATATAAATTTTCAACCACGGGTACAAGCCTTTCCGAAAATGTAGTCATCAGCGGCATGACCGATGGACTTGTAAACCGGGAGGGTACCTATTTTGACTGGGATAAGGCTTATTTTGGAACAGGTACTTACCTGACCAACAATCTTTCAGTAAGTGGCGGTGATCAGAATACAACCTATTATACTTCCCTGAATTATACAAAAGATCAGAATAGGATCCGGATCAATAAGCTCGATCGCATTTCTGGGCGTACTAATCTATCTCAGAAAGTAGGAAAACACCTGGAGTTTACCACCAATATCGGTATTGCCAGGAACAGTCAGTCTGGTTTTAACGATTCCAGGAATACAGGAGCCAACTACTTCTTCCAGGTAAGAAACCTGTTATGGCCTTTTTACTGGCCAACTGACTACAAAACAGGTCAGCCCTATACAGCAAGGTATGGAAGCCTGGCGCAGAACAATCTTTATTACAATAATGAATGGGATAACAGTTCTGTCACCAAAAGATTTTCTGTAAACGAGACGATGCTGCTTACTGTTCTGCCTGATTTAAATTTTAAGTCTGTATTCTCTTATGATAACTCCGGGATCAATGATCATTTGTATTATAGTGCCATTCACTACAACGGCACTTCAACAAATGGAGTCGTAAATGAAACAGGCACCAATATCGAAAAACTGGTTTCTTCCAATACCCTCAATTATGCAAAAGATTTCGGACAACACAGTTTTACGTTTTTAGGAGGTTTTGAATTAGAGAAAAACAGGACAAACTTTCAGAATTCAACGGGAACAAATCTACCATCCAGTGCATTGACCACCTTATCACCAGCTGGTGCTTTTACGGCCAGCGGATATGAGTTTGGCAACTCAATCGTTTCCCTGTTATCACGCGTGGAGTATAATTACAACCAGAAATATTTTCTCTCAGGGTCTTTCCGTCGTGATGGCTCCTCAAAACTGGCGCCGGAAACCCGCTGGGGCAATTTCTGGTCGGTGGCAGGATCATGGAAGATCAGCAACGAAGCATTCATGAAGGGGCTTACTTATCTTAGTAATCTAAGGTTACGCGCTTCTTATGGTATTAATGGTACATTACCTTTACAGAATTACGGATGGAGATCATTAACCAGTTATACCCTTCGCTATAACGGCAATGGAGGTGGGTTCCTGTCTACCAATGCCAACCCCGATCTTACCTGGGAAACGAATTATACAACCAATATTGGTTTGGAGTTTGGTTTCTTCAAACAAC
>CBIMFG010001028.1:0-2720 GCA_966243125.1 uncultured Niastella sp. | reverse complement strand
ACGGTGAATTTTTTGGTAACGGGGATCAGCCTTTCGAGGATCAATAATCTTCTTCTGCCCCATGTTCTTACTTCCTGTTTGGTTGGTCCGGTATAAATACTACGTGCGCAAATGATCTCTTTTCCCCATGGTTCCAGAATGATCTTTACGGGATGGCCGGGCTCCAGCACATAACGTAAAGAACGCGGTCCGCGTTTTTCTTTAAACCGGCGCAGTAATGAAGAGATATTATAGATATCCATCGGGTGCAGATCGAACTGAATGGTAGGCAGGGTCATGGCGCTGCTTACCTGCAGAAAGCCGCGCACCCAGCTATCGGGCAAATCGATCTTTACTTCTTTATACAATTCCTCCTGCGTGGTTTGCACGGCAAAACCGCTGGGGTCAACTTTTAATTCGGTTTCTTTATAATCGCGTACCTTCTGAAATTCTTCATACAGGGCGCTTGAATAATCAACATTGGTAGTGCCGCATTTGTAATCGTCAATTTCCTTGAACACATTGTAATTGCAACCCAGTTTACCATAAGTTGATTCATCCTGGCTGAAACATTCAAAGAACAATTCATCGGGGTGAATGGTAATTACAGGGTCAAGCACAATCCAGGCTTCCTTGTTCTTCTCATATAAATAATTGAAGTACTTCTGGCGGGCTTTCAGAAAAGGAGCCATCAATGCATCTTTCTTAGTGCGTACATCGGCGAGCTCGGTCCTTAATTGTTCAATGCGGCTGTTGGCGGCGTTGGCATCGTACCCGGCCATAAATTCGGCCAGGAACAATGACTCGTTTTGCGCTACCCATTCTTTATAGGCTGTTTTATCTTTTGGTTTAAACCGCAGGTCGCTTACCACAACATCGTGCAGGGCAGAGATAGCTTCGCGAAAGGCCAGCTTTTTATGCAGCTTGCCTACAAACCAGGCGCTTTCCCGCAGGGTATCTGGTGCAAACGACAAGCCCGTTTTATGTAGGGTGCTGGTGACGGTACTGTTACCTGCAAAGCGGTAGTTAAATAGCATTTAGTATCTTTTTAGGAACTGATTTAATTTTATCGGCAATGGCCAATGGTCAATCGTCAATGGGCTCATACTTTTTGAGGTTCGCTACATTTATCGGTTTTCACCATTGACCATTCACCTTCTTCATCTCGTCTCAATCTCTTTAACCACCAATGGTGTTTCCACCTCGTATAGCGACCTCAACTGCAACAACACCTCAATACATTTCGCTTTGTCGCCAATGGCTGCAGTGGCCGATACGTCTGATAAAATAGCGCCAACTACTTTGGCTGCGGCTTCTGATTTACGGCCTTCGGTTAACATAAAATGATAGATCCTGTTTTTGGCAATGCGGCTTTTATTTACGCGCGTTAATACCGAGCGGAAATAAAATTCCAGCGATTGTATTTTCTCCAGGTCATCGGCAGCAAAACGCTCCAGGTAATTGGTCGCAAACAATTGCATGCGCTCGCTGGGGTGCTGGGTTAATTTCAGCAGGTAAGTGGTGCCATTATCAGTGGTAAAGAACCGGGTGATCAGTTCGCGGCCGAAGGCTTCAATATCGGGTTTCACCGAATCGGCCAGTGCTATAAGGGCTTCGGGTGTCCAGTCGTTTTCGGTGAACTGTTCGCGGAAGAACTGCATGGCAAACTGCCGCGTATCGGCCCATTTGCTATCGAGTAATTTAACGGCAGCGTCTTTTTCGAATTTAATGCGGGCTACCTGTGCTTTATAAAAGTTCCAGCACCAGGTGCGCACATTCAAATGCTCGTGACCGCCCAGGGCTATCACCTGTGGAATGGTGAGTTGTGCGGGATCGGTATATTTTTCCAGGATCACTATGCCCACATTCATGGCGGCTGCATAGTTACCGTAAAGTAAGTTTAAGGCTAATTCTTTGTTGGCGTTTTGTAAGTAGTTGCTCAGTTCGTTGCACAATAAGCTACTGACGTCATCATGCACACCATCGCTCGTTTCTTTTCTTAATAAGAACGGCATTAAGGTGTCCGCTGCTTTTTCACCAAAGCTTCGCTCTTTTTGTGCCAGGCGGGCCATTACAGGTCCCATGCCGCGGCGTATTGACTGAAATGGCGATACACAGTAAAGAATGAGATCATCGGCGTATTGCAACAGGGTGCCAACAGCTATTTCATGTAAAAACGACAACCCAATTTCGCGGATGGGTTCATAAGGATGTTCTAACAAACCAAACAACACGGCCCGGTTAATTTCCTGCGCGCCTTCTTGTTTTTGTTTAAGCCGCAGCACCTGTAAGCCGAATAATAATACAACGGGCACATCGTGTTGCATCAGGTCTTCTATTACTACAAGTGGTACCTGATGCAGTTCTGAAGAAAAGTGTTCAATCAAAGCCTGGGTAACCCGGCCAATGATGGCTTCAATTTGCGGGGTCATTTCCCTGAAGGCCATGTATTCGGCAATGGATTTACCAATAACCGCTTTCTTTATTTCGCTGGTAAGATTGCTTTTGGTGATCAGTGCTACCGCCCAATTGAAAATGTCGGCATCAAGGGCAAACAGCAGGTCTTTTATAAAATCACTTTGTTGCAGGTATTGCTGTTGGTACTGGCTTGTAAACTCCTTACCCTTGTTGCGGGCTTCGGCATTGCGCGAGTTAAGCAGGGACATCACCAGGTCGGCATCAGGCTGCTGACCGGCGAATTTCTCCAGTGTTATCTGCAACCCAAAGGCGGCAGGAATATC
>CBIMFG010001027.1:0-2721 GCA_966243125.1 uncultured Niastella sp. | reverse complement strand
TGATGTTTTACAGCTGCTGGTGGAAATTGGGTTGCTGGGCTTTATTTTTTTAGGGATGCTGATCGCCTGGTTTTTTATAACCAGGGTTAAAAGGAGGCCTGAGCGCACTGTATTAACGGGCATACTTACAGGCATTTTCATCTGTAGTTTTAGTTCCTATCCGCTTCATGTTCCCTATCTTGTATTTATTGTTCTTTTTGCTTTCATTTCGCTCGGGGTTTGTGGCAACCGAAATCAATGTTGGCGCCATTCCTGTACTCGTTCCTTTTTGTATGGCGTTGGTGGCCGGGGGTTGTGTATTGGGAAGTGTTTTTCAAAAGGCCAGGGCTGTAAGGGCCATTGCAGTGGCTGGCAGCACCGACCCGAAGGCCAGGGTAGCTGTACTCTGGCGTCAGTTCTCTTTTTTAAAGGAAGATGGAAAATACCTGGTGCAGTTGGGTGGCGCCTTGTTAGATAATAACGATCTTGATAAAAGTATTTATTATCTTAAGGAGGGGCGTAAACGAATGGTTAGCTATCAATCAGTTTTTATGCTGGCGAGTGCCTGTGAAAGATCGAACAGGATCGATGAAAGCATCTCGGGGTTTCAATTTCTGTCGGACTATATTCCGGCGAAGTTTTTTCCTAAGTATGAACTTTTCAATCTTTATATGATAAAAAATGATACGGCCAGCGCTATAAAAATGGCGCGGGTTATTCTGGATATGCCGGTAAAAGTACCGTCATTTCAGGTGGATGAGATGAAAAGCGATGTACTCATGAGATATAATGAAATAAAGAAATGAAGGGGAAATTTCCTATAACGATTGCATGCTTACTGGTTTCTTTTTTATTCACTTCGCTAAGGGCGCAGGACCGTACGCCTGTGAATAACGGTGGCGTTGATGGAGTGGTGCGTGATTCGGCGCGTAATTTTGTTTTACAATCTGCTACGGTTGCAATATACCGGGTGCAGGACAGCAGCCTGGTTCATTACCAACTGTCTGACATATACGGGGAATTTCATTTCAGGAACCTGCCTGTTGGCGTTTCACTAAAAGTAGTTGCCAGCTTTACAGGATACCACCCTGTTTCCCGGGTGTTTACCATTCGCGAGGACCAACGTTTGTTGCAACTGAAAGATTTCAATTTGATAACCAGTGCAGAAAAATTACAGGAAGTGGTGGTTACCGCCATACCGCCGGTACGGATGAAAGGCGATACATTGGAGTTTAATGCAGATGCATTTAAGCTGGATAGCAATGCGGTGGTGGAGGACCTGGTGCGTAAGCTTCCTGGTTTTACGGTATGGGGCGATGGCGCTATTACTGTTTATGGAAAGCGGGTGAGTAGTGTACTGGTTGAAGGAAAGCCATTTTTTGGGGGAGATGCGCGTATTGCGCTCCAGAATCTGCCCAAAGGTGTAGTGGATAAGGTGCAGGTTTATCAAAAGAATAAAAACCTAAGTAATCCGCTTGATTCGGTAACTGAAGTAAATATTAAACTAAAAAAGGATAAGAAAAGTGGTTTGTTTGGCAAGTTGGCTGCAGGCGGGGGAACCAACAAGCGCTATGAGCTGGATGGAAACATCAACTATTATACGCCCAGAACCCAAATTGCAGTTGTTGGTGATGGTAACAATACCAATAAAGTAGCGGGTGACATCAATACGCTGATGCGCAACAGCACTTTTAAAGGCGTTGGCGCCAGTCTGGAATACCAGCCTGATTTTACCACTCAGGGCGAAAACCGGCCAAGGGCCGGTGGGGTAATGTTTCAGGAGGATTTTATTCCCGATCCCGGCTGGCTGAAGAATAACCGTTTAAGCGGCAATTATTTTATCAGCAGCAACAATACCCTGGTTAATAGTAATTCCCAAACCATTACTTCGTTACCGGGAAGTCAATACCTGGTACAGAACAACCTTGCTTCTTCGCAGGCTTTTACGCGAAAGCAGGATCTTGCTATCCGGTACGACAAACAAAATGGAAATAATTCTTTTTACCTGGCCCTTGCATTGGGTGATAACTACCGTAAAAGCAGTAGTACCAGGTTGGGTAGCTCACTGGATTCAATCAATCATCAGTCGAGTAATAACAATGCCCTGTACAACACGGTTGACCAAACAAAAAGCATTTCTTTTCAAACCGGCATCAGCCGCTGGAAACCCTACGATGGATACAGTCACGCCCTGAAGACGTATGAGCTGCGATACTCGTTAAATGCCAGTGGCTATAGCTTCGATCAAACCAGTAAAACAGCATTTACTTCGTCAACAGATCCCACGCAGAATACTACTTTTGACCGTACGTATAATAACCGCACATCCGATATAAATCATAGTTTGTTTTTTAAGGCCGGTGATCTTACGCATCTTATGTTCGGGTATCCGCGGGCTTCAGGGTTGAACATCTATCTGGAAAATAATTTGGATATAAGCAGGCATGATGAAAATAACAAGGTAAGGGACATGGATCTGGCTATCAAGGAATATTTTTCGAATAACTATCTCTCCAATAACAGCAGGTACACTGTAGTCAATGACATACCGGCTTTACGGTTTAATAAGCAATATGTGCAACAATTGTCAAACAGGTATAATAAAACCTTAAGCATCGATGTGGCTGCCAGGGGGCAGTTTTATAACCTCACGAATACATCGCTGCATTCTTTTCAAAATATCTCATACCAATATCAAAGATGGGTGCCAACATCAGACATCCGATATGTCAACAATCAATT
>CBIMFG010001026.1:0-2724 GCA_966243125.1 uncultured Niastella sp. | reverse complement strand
TGAGGTTCTTGTATTCCGGCACTTTGGCCCTTTTTCTTATCATATTCAGCCAGGTAAGGGCGTCGGGGGTTTTGCCGTTCTCGTTCAGGGCTTCGGCATACATCAGTATTACATCGGCATAGCGGATCACTTTCCAGTTGGCTTTGCTGTCATTGGCCTTTACCATGGGTACCATGTACTTCAGGGTAAAGGAGCCTATGCCGGTGGGTGAAATGGGGGTATACACGCCATTTACGGTTAATCCTTTTGCTACACTGATGGCTTTCCGGGTATCGTTGGGGTCGTAGTTATTAAAAAGGAAATCAGTAGGGCAACCCTGGTCGCCTCCACCCTGTGCGGGCAGTCCGTAAGCGGTAGCCATGATGGATGCCAGCGTACCGCCGCCCTGAAAACTCAGGCTGAATTGGGTGGTGAAGATGCTGCCTTCATTAATGCCTTCCTCGTACTCTACATCAAAGATATATTCACTGTGGTGCTCATCTCTGGTATAATTGAAAAGGTCGGTGTAATTCGGCAATAACGCATACCCCAGCGTGGTTACTTCCTGTAATTTGGCTTCCGCCTTTACAAAGTCCTGGCGGGTAAGGTATACTTTACCCAGCAATGATTTGGCGGCGCCTTTGGTAGCCCGGCCCACTTCGGTACCGGTATATTTTGCGGGCAGTTTGCCTTCGGCATCCTGCAGATCGGGAATGATCAGTTCATTGTAAATGCGGTCCACACTTTCGCGTTTCATTTTATAGGTCTCATCCACCCTGGGCGGTTCCGTTACCATGGGCACATCGCCAAAAATGCGCGCGAGGTTAAAATAAGCCAGGGCCCGCAGGAATTTTGCTTCGCCCACATACCGGTTCTTATTGGTGACCACCGCTGCATCGGCTTTGTCTAACCGCGTAAGCACGTTGTTAACGCGGTTAATGAGGTTGTAATAGTTGCGCCAGCTGCTGGCCAGGATATCTGCATCGTTGTTGAGGATGAATTTATCCATATCACTCACCGCCAGGTTACTTACCAGTCCGTTTTTGGTATCATCGCCCCGTACATCCCCATATTGCCAGAAGTTGGCGTATTCAGTCTGTAATACGGCGTAGGAGCCGGTTAAGGCATCCAGGTAATCTTTATCGGTTTTATATACCTGATCAACACTTACCGTACTAACCGGATCTATATTGATGAAGTCCTTGCCGCAGCTAAGCAACAGCAGGGGCGCCCATAACAATACTACAATAACTGTTCGCATATATTTTCGTGTGTATGGTTATTAAAATGAAAGGTTTACACCAAGCGACAGGCTTTTGGGCAACGGATAATCGTTGAGGTCGCGGCCGGGCTGCAGGGAGTTGCCTGAATTGCTCGATTCGGGGTTGAACGACGTAAAATGCGTAATGGTCCACGGATTGGTGGCATTCAGGTAAAACCGCAACGACTGGATCTTTAATTTGTGCGTTAAGCCTTCGGGCACCACATACGCCAGCGTAATGTTGTTGAAGCGCAGGTACGTACCATCGTCTAACTGTTTCTGCTGGCTTTCGCCACGAATGTTGCCGGTGGGCGCATCGTTTGGCCGTGGCGTATTGCCATCGCCTGGTTCCTGCGGCGATTTCCAGTAGTTGTTGGATAAGGCCAGCTGGTTGGTACGGGCGCGGGTACTCATGTTGGCGCCCAGGCGGGTCATGTTCAGGATCTGCGCGCCTTTTGAACCCTGGATACTCACGATGAGCGAGAAATTTTTATACCCAAAGCTGTTGGTCATGCCATAATAAAAATCAGGGTACGGACTACCCATAATGGTTTTGTCGAAACTGTTGATAATGCCATCGGGTTTGCCATCGGGACCGCTTACATCTACAAACCGGGTATCCCCCATGTGCGAAGCACTGGCGGTACCGGGTGCAAACAACGGACCTGCATTCAACTCGTCCTGGTTTTTAAAAATGCCGTTGGTGAGCCAGCCATAGAACATGCCTATGGGCTGACCGATCATGGTAATGTTACCACCGTTAATGATGGGGTCGCCTGAAGGGCCCAGCTTCACCACTTCATTTTTGAACATCGACAAATTGAAGTCGGTTGACCACTGGAAGGCGCCTCTGAAGTTTTGCGTGTTCAACACAAACTCCCAACCGCTGTTCTTTACTTCACCAATGTTTTTCAGGGCTGTACTAAAGCCTGAGATATCAGGCACGTTTACATTCAACAGCAGGTTGCTGTTTCTTGACTGGAAATTCTCCACCGTAAAATTGATGCGGCGGTTAAACAGGCTGATGTCTAACCCCAGGTTAAATTGTTTCTGGGTTTCCCAGGTTAACAGCGGGTTGGCCAACCGCGCCGGCGCATAGCCCCCAACGGCTGCGCCGCCAAAGGCATAATTTTCATAATTGATGGTAGCAATGTGGTCGTAGTTGCCGATGTTGTTATTACCCGTAACGCCAAAGCTGGCCCGCAGTTTTAACTCGCTGAGCTGTTGCACGTTCTGCAGAAATTTTTCGTCGGAAATACGCCAGGCCACGGCCGCAGACGGGAACACGCCGTATTTGCGGTCGCTCCCAAAACGCGATGAGCCATCCGATCTTATGGAAGCCGTGAGGTAGTATTTACCATCGTAGTTATAATTCACGCGGCCCAGGTACGACAAAATAGACCACTCATTGATGTTGGCCGTACCGGTAGTAATAATGCCGCTTACGGCGCTTAACGTAGGTACCAGGTTGTTGCTGAACCGGT
>CBIMFG010001025.1:0-2737 GCA_966243125.1 uncultured Niastella sp. | reverse complement strand
CCATAATTCGACGATAGCATGCAACATGCGCCGATGGCTTTCTTCGGTACCATCGCCTAAGCGTATCACCCACTCACTGCTCCAGCGAACATGGTAGGTTACTTCTTTCAACGATTTTTCTGCAATGGCCGCCAGGGTTGCATCGGTTGATTGTTGTAACTGCTGGTATAACAGGTATTGATAAGTACTAAAAAAGAACTGGCGTAAAATGGTTTGCGCCCAATCGCCATTAACCTGTTCAACCAGTAAGCAGTTTTTATATTCGCGCACATCGCGCAGATAAGCTAATGTATCTTCTGTTATTTCATCGGTTCCTGCAAGCTCATTTTTCAATTCGGCTGCATGTTGGTACAAGCTTCTTGCCTGGCCAATAAGGTCTAATGAAATATTGGTGATGGCAATATCCTGTTCCAGCACCGGCCCGTGCCCGCACCATTCACTGTTGCGTTGCGCCAGAATAAGGGCATTGTCGGCCAAATGCAGGGTATAGTTATATAATGTATCCTTTGTCATGGCTGGTTTACATGTGGGTTAATTCATCGGGCAAATCGTAAAACGTTGGATGGCGGTATACTTTGTCGTTGGCCGGTTCGTACAGTGATGCGGCTTCATCGGGGTTGCTGGCATGAATGTGCTTGCTTTCCACCACCCAAATGCTTACGCCTTCCATGCGGCGTGTATATACGTCGCGCGCATTTTCAATAGCCATTTGCGCATCGGCAGCGTGCAGGCTGCCCACATGTTTATGATCGATACCTTGTTTGCTACGGATGAATACTTCCCACAACGGCCAATCAGCTCCGGAGGCTTGGGCCTCCCCCCGGCCCCCGCCAGTGGAGGGGGAGGAAATCGTTTTTTTTAGGTTACTTGTTCCACCACCTTTGTCTTCAGGAATATCGCCGGAATAATATTTTGTGAGCCTTATTTCCATTTCAATCGTTTTAAGTGTTAGGCTATTTGTTTTTCTTCTTTCTTTTCTGCGCGGGCTTTTCTTTTTGCCGCGTATGCAGTAGCCGCTTCACGCACCCAGGCGCCTTCATCCCAGGCTTTGCGCCGTGCATCGAGCCGTTGTTTATTGCAAGGGCCGTTTCCTTTTACCACATTCCAGAACTCCGTCCAGTTTATTTCACCAAAATCGTAGTGATTGGTTTGTTCATTCCATTTCAAATGCGGATCGGGTAACGTCATGTTCAATACTTTTACCTGTTCGGCAATCATATCAACAAATTTCTGACGCAGCTCGTCGTTGCTCATGCGTTTTATTTTCCATTTGGTGCTTTGTTCGCTGTTGGTTGATTCACTATCGTGCGGACCAAACATCATGAGCGAAGGCCACCACCACCGGTTAATGGCATCCTGGCACATAGCGCGTTGTTCAGGCGTGCCTTTTGACAACGCCATCAGGGTGTCGAAGCCCTGGCGCTGGTGAAAGCTTTCTTCTTTACAAATGCGCACCATGGCACGTGCATAAGGGCCATAAGATGTGCGGCACAGCATTACCTGGTTTAAGATGGCAGCGCCATCAACCAGCCAGCCAACAGCGCCAATATCGGCCCAGGTAAGGGTAGGGTAATTAAAAATGGAAGAGTATTTGGCTTTACCGCTGTGCAGGTCAAGTATCGTTTGTTCACGGGTGGTACCCAGCGTTTCAGTGGCTGAATACAGGTACAGGCCATGGCCCGCTTCATCCTGCACCTTAGCCAGCAGGATGGCTTTTCGCTTTAAACTGGGCGCCCGGCCTATCCAGTTGCCTTCGGGCAGCATGCCCACAATTTCGCTGTGTGCGTGCTGCGAGATCTGGCGGATCAACGTTTTGCGATAAGCATCTGGCATCCAATCTTTTGGTTCAATCTTGATTTCCTGGTCAATTTTATCCAGGAAGATTTTCTCTAATTCCTGCACCGACATGGCAAGTTATTTTTTAGTGGTTCCAAAGATAGTCATTATTGTTGCAAATGCTAACAATTGTTAGCGATAAATGAGGCTGTAAATGCTCAAAAACCAGTGCTTTTTAAGAAAATGCGTTAAAGAATTATTAACGAATGGTCTTTTACCATGCCTGAAAACGGGTTGGGCATCATGGTGCTATTTATGCAAAACCCGCGTCTGTAGCGGGCTTCAACATTTCATACAGGGGTTTACCATCCTATAAATACGGTAGAGTTGGTTTTTACTCCCACCAATTGCTTCATAAGTTTGTATCACGAAAAGCAACAAACACCAAACGGATGTAAAAAGTAGAAAAGTTGCTCTCTCTCTTCGAAAAGACGTACGATTAGCCTGCCTGCGGAATTGCTTCCATAGCAAACATTAAACGAAATAAGAATTATATAAATTAAGTATTATGAAGAATTACACTATCGCAATCGTATTAGTAGCTTTAACCTTAGCATTTTCTAACACTACTCTGGCTAACAACGAAGGCCCTAAAGAAGGCCCTAACAATAAACACGTAACTGAATTAAAGTTCGTAGGCAATAAAGAAAATCAACCAGTATTTGAACTGAACCTGAACTCTGCCACTGAAGATGAGTACACGATCACTTTCCGTGATGAGTATGGTAACGTTTTGTACACTGAGAAATTCAAAGGTGCTACCTTAACTAAAAAATTCATGTTGAAGTCTGAAGATTTTGGTGATGCAGCCCTGCATGTTGTAGTAAAATCTAAAAACAACAATTCTACTGAAGTTTACGAAATCAACAGAAGCCACACTTATGTTGAAGAAACTGTGGTA
>CBIMFG010001024.1:0-2742 GCA_966243125.1 uncultured Niastella sp. | reverse complement strand
GTTCTAATTGCGGTCAAGCAAAGCCGGTGCAAAAATAACTCTTGAATGCTTATAAAAATCCAAAGCTTTACCGGGGAACTACGAGTTTCTCCGTAAAGCCCGGTTGTTAACGAATTATTAGCGAAAAAAGTATGTAGTTACGAGGTCGTTTTCACTACAACATATACCAATTCGGCAACATGTTTGCCCGTATGGGCTTCTACTTTTGCTGTATTAAATCAAACAAAGGAGTATGAAAACGATCTTCATTACCGGTGCTTCTGCCGGTTTGGGAAAGGCTACAGCAAAACTGTTTCAATCAAAAGGCTGGCAGGTAATTGCTACTATGCGCAACCCCGAACAGGAAACCGAGCTTACACAGCTGAAAAATGTAACTGTATTGAAACTGGATGTTACCGATGCTTCACAAATAAATAATACGATGGAACAAGTGATAACACAGTATCCGGTTGATGTGGTGCTGAACAATGCTGGTTATGGTTTGATAGGACCGCTGGAAGCATTCAGTGATGCGCAAATTACCCGGCAGCTGGATACCAATCTCCTGGGCGTTATCAGGGTCATGAAAGCATTCACGCCTTATTTCCGCAGCAAAGGTGCAGGTGTTTTTATAACCATCTCCTCCATGTTAGGATTGGTTGGCTTTCCCACCTGCGCGTTGTACTCCGCCACCAAATGGGCGCTGGAAGGATTGTGTGAATGTATGGCCTATGATTTGGCTACCTTTGGCATACGGGTAAAGACCATTGCGCCCGGTGGCATTCAAACAGATTTTGCCGGCCGTTCGCTGGATGGCGCCCAGCATGAAGCGTATTTGCCATTGATGGCAAAAGTGGGCGAAGGATATAATGAAGAAAGCATAAGCAAATACTCAACACCGCAACAGGTTGCTGAAGTAATTTATGAAGCGGCAACCGACAACAAGGATCAATTGCGATACCTGGCCGGGAAAGACGCCGTGGACTTGTATACCAACAGGCTGGAACTGGGCCCGGAAGCGCATTACAGAAAAATAAAAGCAATGTTCGTTTAGATTTCTGATTTTGAGATTTAGGGATTTTGAGATTTAAATTCCAAAATCTCTAAATTCCGAAATTCAAAAATGTTAAGTATGAATAAGGACTCTTCACCATATCTCTTTAATTCAATCACCGAACTGCATCGGGCATTGGGACTATCGGGCCCCTTGCACCCATTGATAAGCCTGGTTGATTACAAAGATATTGTTGTTGATACCAGTGAGATCTCGAAAGGGATGGTGCTTAATTTTTATAAGATCTCCTTCAAAACCAACTTTAAAGGCAAGATCAAATACGGTCAGCACTATTATGATTTTGATGAAGGCGGTTTGTCGTTTATTTCGCCGAACCAGGTAATTGGTGAAACCAGTGAGGAAGCTGATTATAGCGGCTATACCTTACTTATTCATCCCGACTTTATCAGGAACCATTCGCTGGGAAAGAAAATAACAAGTTACGGGTTCTTTACTTATGCAGCCAATGAAGCCCTCTACCCTTCTGCCAAAGAAAAAGAAATTATAATTGGTGTTTTTAAAAATATCGAATATGAACTGAACCAGAATATCGATCATTTCAGTCAGGATGTATTGATCGCCCATATTGAAGTGCTGCTTACTTACAGCAAACGGTTCTATAACCGGCAGTTTGTTACCCGCAGCCATGGCAGCCATGATCAGCTGACAAAATTCGAAGAACTCCTGAATGATTATTTCAACTCCACTGCCCTACAAACAGGCTTACCTTCCGTGACCTGGTTCGCCCAACAACTGCATTGCTCACCCCGTTACTTAAGCGATATGCTGCGCTCCCTAACCGGACAAAACACCCAACAGCATATTCATGCCCGGCTGATCGAAAAAGCAAAAGAGTTGCTTAGCACAACCAATATGTCTATTGGAGAAATTGCACATCAACTGGGGTTTGAACATTCCCAATCGTTCAACAAACTGTTCAAACAAAAAACAGACAGCTCGCCTGTTGAGTTCAGGAAGTCGTTTAACTTGTAATCTGGACGTTACATGGCTGTTATGGGGCATTGCTTTCTGTTATTACCTCATTGTTACCTGTATTGGGATCACAACCTGCTATAGCCCATAACTCACCTATAATCGTTTCATAGCAACCTGACACCGGAGCAAATACAGCTTGCAACGACCCAAATACAGGAAGTAATGTGCCGTTGCAACCAAACAACGATCCGCAGTGGGTTTGCCATTTGCCGAAGCAGGACAGCTTTGTGGCATTTACCATTCGCAATATGACATGGCAAAGAAGCATTAAAACGAAGCGACGTATATTTAGTACATGAACGTACAACTACATAAAAAACGTTGATGAAATACCTGGGCAGCCACGCTCCTGCCGAAACAGTTATTTGCTGTCAGGTGTTGGATAAGAGGTAGAAATTAGAAATTGAGGCGGTGGCGGTTAAATAATTTTATCATTTTTCGGCATATTTTTCACGGAATCAATTTTTTAAGCTAGATTTGCACCCCCAAAGGCAGAATAACAGGTAGTAAAAGTCCTTGTAAAAGAGGGTTTTGAAACTTTAAATGCCGAGTTCGGGTGGTGGCGCAGCCCGGTAGCGCACTAGCATGGGGTGCTAGGGGTCGCAAGTTCGAATCTTGTCGTCCCGACAATGATGGTTTTTGTAAGAAGAAAAGCTCGTAAAACATTGTTTTTGCGGGCTTTTTTCATGTTATACCCGCTAATTCTTACCCAA
>CBIMFG010001023.1:0-2743 GCA_966243125.1 uncultured Niastella sp. | reverse complement strand
CCCATAGGCGAGGCTTTCGAACGGATAAAAACTGGTTGTTTCAAAAGGTAACAATTCGCTTACCTTTTCTATAACATATTTACGGGCGGGTGTTAACTGGCTACCTGCTTTGGCAGCTCCCCAGTCGATTCCCTCAAACTGCTGGCCCAAAAAAATAGCCTGTTGACGCTCGCCACTTGATCTTATTTTTAAAAAATCAACATTGTCTGGTACTGAACTATTCGTTTCACCGGCAACCCCTGCATCTAATAGCAAGGTTTTGCGGCCTGCTTCAGTTAATGTTTGTGCACACATGGCGCCCGATGGCCCCGATCCAATCACTATATAATCAAACAGCACTTCAGTTAAATGAACCATAATAATATTTTACCAGCTACCAATTTAAAAAATGCTTTTACCAGCAACAGAAAAATGTAAATATTATAAAGTGCAGGTCTTTCTTTCGGTAAAAAGTGATCGTTATAGGCCGGTTGTGTTTCAAGAATAGCCAGCATTATATAGATCCGTTTGCGTACGGGGTGATACGTTTGGCCAAATGCGAGCCCTGCATCTATAAAACCTAATGCCCAGGGTTGGCGCATACAAAATGCCCAAATACGCTCTTCTTTTTCACTAAACTGAAATGGTATTGTTTGCAATGCCTTTTCATACAGTTTTATAACCTCAGGTAAAGGCGGCTTTTTTGAAAGATATTTTGTGAGCAGTATGGCTTCTTGTTCACAATGCATAAGGTTAATTTCATTGAAGTGTTTCAGCATCCAGATTCGTTATTTCCGTAGCATCCCTGATGGCGCCATCCCGTATAATACAGGTAACCTGCTGTTCCAATTTGCGGATGCGGGCATATAATTTTAGGGAAACAAACCAGAAGATAAGAATGCTAATGTAAAAAATAAGGTCTGCACCCCGGCCAACCCCAAGCTCTCGGGCAATAATATTAGTGATGTCGGGCCTGAGCGAGAATAAAGTTCCGGCTGCGATCATGGCAAACAACAATACGATATCCAGTAACCGTTTCTTTAATCGTGTTATAAAGTAAAGGCCTATAAAAATAAAGCCTGTTACCAATACCAGTTGAATGCCGCTCATTTAAAAAGTTTATGCAAAAGTAAGTCAAATAAAACTTTAATGCTATCCCTGGGCTTTTGCCCTTTTTGAATGGAGTAATCTGTATAGCGAATATGTACCGGAATTTCTTTGTATCGTAGTTTATGGTTCTTTATCTCGAATAAAAACTCAGACGCATGGGCCATGCGGTTCTCGGTTAAATTAATTTTTTCAAGGGCCATTCTATTCAATGCCCTCAATCCGTTATGCGCATCGGTTAATAAAACACCCGAGAATAAAAAGTTTATAATTCTGGCAACCTGTAAAATGAACTTTTTTGTAAGTGGAATTGCGGTTGTGCTATTAAGTAAAAACCGGGAGCCCAATACTACATCGGCTTCATTGTTAATAATGGGAGCCAGCAGGCTGTGAATGTCTTCTTCATTGTGTTGACCATCTGCATCAAAGGTAATGGCAATATCAGCATGTAGTTTTCGGGCATACGTTAGCCCGGTTTGTATGGCAGCGCCCTGCCCAAGATTTACTTTATGCTGTAAAAGTACTACGGGAAGGCCGTGTAGTTGTTTAATTACTGGTATTGCCGAGCCATCATCAACCACAATAATTGTTGAAGTAATTTTTAATAAGGAGGTAATAACCTGTCTTATAACAGGCCCTTCATTGTAAACGGGTATTACAACAACTACTTTTTTATGATGAACTTTCTCAGGCAAGGGCATGTTAATATTTCAAAATAGCATTAGGCTTAACGTTATAAGAATAAAAATAATATGCACCAATTTGAGCTTCCAGCAATACGCCTTCTTTTTGTAAAAAGGGTTTATAAAATGGTAGCTGGCTGTTTTTCAAAACCGCAATTAGCTTAGTGGGTTTATCGGCATATATTTCTTTCTCATTCAAAACAGACGGCACAAATAACCCTTTTCCACCCATTAACACGGCTCTATTGGCCATGCTACTATTACCTGCAACTACTACATCTGTATTTTTATTTTCCTTGATTATATTGTCAATACATTGAATCATGTGATTTTGAGTAACTATAAAGGTGAAATTCCGTTTATCGAATGTAAAATTCTTTGCAAGAAAGTATGCGCCATGTAGTATTTCTATTGTAAATAAGAATAAAAATAAGCCCTGCGCCCATTTTTTAAAGGGGATAACAGCAGCAGGATTCATAAAAAGCCATTTGGCTGTTAGTATAACAATAAAGAATTGGAGAATAACAAAATACCTGTCTTCGTTTATGTAAGTCCATACAATATGCTCTGGCATCCAAAAGTGAGCACTGCGCGTTAAGGATAAAAAGGCCAGCACAATAAATATGCAAATTCCTGTTAGGGTGCCAATGGTCATAAAAACCTGCCAGGAATCAGCGGCCAACCATTTTCTTTTTAAAGAAGCGTAAAAAAGAAATGCCAATAAAATTAAAAACGGCACTATGTTTATTCTTTGAAGTATTATTGAACTTGTTCCATAGGAAAGTCCCGTGAGGTGAGTAAGCTGAACCAAAGTAAATTTTAGATTCATAAAGCTTGAGATCAATACGGGGTCTAATTGTAACAGATTTGACCAGAAAATCCCCTTTTCAGTGGGAACTACATAAGGTTTCTGAAAGCTTATCAGGGCAATAACTCCCAACAATGCCATTGCCATGGTACATGTTCCATACAAC
>CBIMFG010001022.1:0-2746 GCA_966243125.1 uncultured Niastella sp. | reverse complement strand
CGATTGGCGCGGCGGCATCAGTTTCAACCTGCGTTATAAAAATTTCACGCTGAATGCGCTGGTTGAACATTCACAGGGTGGCGTAGTAGCTAATGGTACCGAAGCGGTGTTGCTCGATTATGGTACCAGCGCCACCACTGCAAATGTATCAGTAGCACCTACTGATCTTAAAAGATATAATGGCACGGTGATTCCCGCCGGAACCAGCTTCCGCGGAAACATAAAAGATTTTGGCGCCGGTAATGTAGCGCTTGACCAACAGTGGTATACAGGTGCAGGCGGTTTCTTTGGCAATGTGGGTGAGCAATTTTTGGAAGACGCCACCTGGACGCGCTTTCGCGAACTGAACCTGGGCTACACTTTACAGTCGGGCATGTTACGCAAAAAAATAGGCGTTAAATCACTGGGTATAGAATTAAGCGGAAGAAACCTGCTGTTGTTCAGCAAGGTGAACGGCTACGATCCTGATAGCAACGTAGCCGGTTCTACTTCCGCCCGTGGTGTGGTGTATTTCGTGAATCCGCCTACGCGTTCTTATCTGGCTACCCTGAAATTGAATTTCTAATCATCAACCGAATCATTATGACCAAGCATATAATTACTGCATTTATAATCATAGCAGCCCTCTCTTCCTCATCGTGCAAGAAAGCGGTAGATGGGTTTAATACCGATCCCAATAACCCGCTCGATGCCGATGCCATTACCATGCTTACCGGTGTAGAAGTTGGTAATATGGGCAACCAGGAAGGAGAGCTGGCCCGCCTCGCTGGTATGTGGTGCGGCTATTTCACCGGCGAACAACAACAATACCAGGCATTTTATCAGTACCTGATTATTGCCCGTAACTATGACGACTCATGGCAACGTGTTTTCTCAGGTGTGCTCAAAAATGATCGCCTTATGAAACAAAAAGCCTATGCCGTAAACAATATGCGGTTGGTAGGCGTGGCCCAGGTAATTGAAGCCAATGCCATGGGCACGGCTACCGCGCTATGGGGCGATATTCCTTTTAAACAGGCTGCCAATGATGAATATCCCAACCCGGCTTACGATGCACAGGCAGATGTATACAGTTATATACAGTCGTTGCTCGATAGCGCTATCGTAAACCTGGCGTCTACATCCTTTATTGATTTTGCTGCCCAGGACATTCACTTTGGCGGCGTAATGGCCAAATGGATTCAAACCGCCTATACTTTGAAAGCACGGTATTACCTGCAGGCAAAACAGTATGCGCAGGCGCTAACAGCTGCGGCCAATGGCATCAGCACCGCCGCCAACAACTGGGTAGCACCACACACCGCCGCTGGTAAAGGGTCGTATAATTTATATTACCAGTTCTTTGTGCAGGACCGGCCTACCTGGTTAACCGCCACCAATGCATTTGCGGTTTCCTTATTGAACCCCGCCAATGCAAAATACCGCGGTAATGCAAAAACAATTGAACGCAGCCGGTACAATTATATGTACAGCTCAGCTACCAACCCCAACTACACCACCAATGGTTTCTATTACCAAACCGTGGCTTTCCCGCTGGCAACGTATGCTGAGAACCTGTTGATTTTGGCCGAAGCCGATACCCGGGTAAATGGAGTTGCCGCCGGACTTACCCGTCTGAATACCTTCAGGGCATATATGAATACGGGTGGTTATATTGGCGCCACGTACCTTACCGCCGGGAACTTTAAATACGATCCATATGTAGCAGCCGATTTTTTGGCAGGTGGCATCGAAAATGGCGGCGTTTCGCCCATTCCGCAGGACAGAGCCTTATTACGTGAGATCATGGACGAACGTTATCTTACATTCATCGGGCAAATTGAAGGATACAACGACGTGCGCAGAACTGTCAATGAAACAGATATTCGCGTGCCCGTACAAGCCAATACCGGTGGTCAAATACCCAAACGCTTTTTGTATCCACAAGTAGAAGTAGACCTCAATACTTCTACCCCAAATCCCATACCTTCACTGTTTACCGCTACACCCGTAAATCAGTAGCAAAAAACGATTGGATGAAAAAAGTATTTGCAGTCATAACATTTTTGATAATAGGTTGTGCACAGGCGCAACAGGTGGTCCCATTATACAGTGGAAAGGTTCCCGGCAATGTATCTGATATCGATAATGAAAGATCTTTAACACCCGAAAAGGGAAGGCCTTCGGTGGTTAATGTCAGTCACCCTGCATTGATCGCTTATCTTCCAAAAACGCCAAATGCTTTAAGGCCTGCGGTCATTATCTGTCCAGGTGGAGGCTATGTTCGGCTCACCATTGAAGATGGTGGGTACGATGTAGCTAAATCACTGGCCGATTCGGGTGTTGCAGCTTTTGTATTGAAATACCGTACCTGGCAGGATAGCACTTTCACCAATTACCGCAACCTGCCCTTTAACGACCTGCAACAGGCCTTGTCGCTGGTGTACAGCCGCGCTGCAGAATGGAATATTGATACTGCAAAGATTGGTTTATTGGGTTTTTCAGCCGGTGGTCACCTGGCCGCTATGGGCGCTACTTCCAAAACAGGCAGAAGAACGGCGTTTACCATTCTGGCTTATCCGGTCATTAGTTTTACCGATTCATTGGTATCGCCTACGTTAAAATCGCGTTCTTCCTTACTGGGAAAGAAATTTACAGAAGAAGACAAAGTACTGTATTCGCCTGAACTGCAGGTAAGCGCTACCACGCCACCAGCCTTTCTGGTACATGCGCAGGACGACAGCACCTCGTGGGTGGGCAACAGTAT
>CBIMFG010001021.1:0-2748 GCA_966243125.1 uncultured Niastella sp. | reverse complement strand
TTCGCCCCGTCGCACGCTGATCGCAAAAGGCACGCCATGCAAAAAGCCCGCATCACCAATCACCAGGTGAGCAGGCACCTTGCTGCGTAAAGGTATTTGCCCGTCCATACCCAGAAAAAGATCCAGCTGCTGCTTCTTAATGGCGCTCACCAGTTTCCATTCCAGCACCGATGCTGATAAGGCAGTGCCTTCTGTACGATCGTTTGCTACACAAACACGAACCGGTAAATTAGTACCTGCATAAAAATGCCGGCCCCACAATTCAGCACTTACCAGCACCGGTTGCATGGCGCGTTGCATAGCATAATAAGTAGGGTACGGATCAATTTTCTTAGCATCATATACACTCCTGAACCAGGTAAGCAGGGCAAAATGAATAAACCCGGCGGCCTTGTCATTGCTGCGGCGTAAGGCCTCGGCCAATTCGCCGGTTATAAAAGATTGCGCTTCCAGAAAGTAAGCCGGGTTGTTATACTCATATGCCAGATCACCTATGAGCGATTGCGGTGTTTGGTGCACCAGCGTGTAAAACCGCGTGGGGTGACCGGTTTCACCATTGGGATAACCGGTTGACATTTCCTGGCTAATGAGCGGACGGCCAGCAGTCCAGTTCTCCTGCTGAAACTCCCCGTTGAACATTTTAAAAATGTTATAATCGTACCAGTTTATATAGCTGTGTACATCGTCAATATCCCCATCATCAATGCCGCTCATAAAATCATCGCCAAACCGTTTGGCTTTGCCTTTGCGTTTATAGTTGGAGTCGAAACACATAGGCCGCGTAGGATCAACAGCGCGCATTCTTTTTACCACATCTGAGATGATGGTCATTTTTTCTTTGGCACGCGCCAGGTCTGGTTCATTGTCGTAGAACTTCATTTCATTGTTCACCGTCCAGAATAAAAGCGATGGGTGGTTGCGGTATTTTTTGAGCATATCCATAAACTCATCGGCCCACAAATTGATCAGGGAACGATCGGGCATGCTGGTAGACAGCATCAGCCAGGGCCAGGTTCCTTCAAAACTTACCCCAACACCTTTGCGGTCGGCTGCATCCATCCATAATTCATTATATGGAGCCGTGTGCGTACGCGTTACTTCCATGTTGCCCGCCTTCATCACCTCATAAAATCGATCGGCCAGTTCACGGTCGTTTGGCGCTAATGCAAACGGCGTTTGGTTACCGCCGCGCAGCCAGTATTGTTTACCATTCAGGTAGAAGTAACCGTTCTTTGATTCAAACGTGCGGAAACCCGAACAAATAACCGTGCTGTCAGCTATTTTACCGCTTTGCAGTACACTGAAAGTGAAATCATACAAATTGGGTGTTTGTGGCGACCACAATAAAGGCTTCAAATCTTTTACAGTGTAGGTGAATTTCTTTTCTTCCCCGGCTTTTACAACTGTTTGCTGCAAGGCATCGCCTTTGTATAACAAGCCGCCTTTTTTATCAGCGATATTAGTAGCAACTGAAAATGTTTTATCCTGTTTGGTGGTATTGGCAACAGTAATATCAAACGTAGCACCGGTTAAACCGGGTTGTATAAATACATCTTTTATTTTCAGCGGATCGGTAATTACCAGCGAAACCGGTTGCCAAATGCCGGCAGGGTCGTTACCATAAAAACCATGCGCCAGGTCTTTCAGCATTTTATTGGTCACTTCCACACTCACCGCTACATCTATAACTTTACCGGCATCCTTTACATCTTTTACATAATCTCTTACCACTTTTACCGCCACCAGGTTCTTACCTGGCTTAAACAACCCTTTGCCGTTTACTTTGAAATCGCCAAACATCCCGGTATGTTTACCGGCAAGGGAGCCATTGATCCACACTTCCGCTACTTTTGATACAGCGTCAAACGCCAGTTCGGTTTCTTTGTCCTGAATACCGGCTGGTAATTCAATCCACTGGCGATACCAGGCCGCACTTGTTTTCTGGTAATCGAACGTATAGTTTTCGCAACGTTCAGTTTCTTTACGATAATACACATCCGAAGCGCCTTTTGAATGCGGACCAAACGTTTCACCATGCAACCAAATGCGAATGGGATTCCAGAAATCGGGCACCTGCATCGAGTGCCAGTTTTTATCGCCCACAGAAGGCGAAACTGCTTCCTGTTCATCAGCCAGTTCATACACCGGCATAAATAACCATTGTCTATTTAAAGAAACCGTTGTACGGGCAGCATTCAATTTGTTTACCACTACGCTGTGATAAGCCTTTCTTTCCGTAGCGCGTTTCTTTTCCTTATCTATTTGCTGCAGGCTGTATTCCTTACGTGGTATATTCTTAAAATAATCAGCCGGCAGTTCTTTTACTGCCAGGTCATCATAGTCAGTAGGCAGCCAGCCGCCACCAAGGATCACTTTCCCTGATGGCGCCAGGCCACTGTTCTTATCTGTTACATCTATTCGGGGTAAAGTTTCATTATTTAAAAACACCCGGATGCGGTTATCGCATACTTCAATTCTGAACGTATACCAGGTATTGGCCACCGGATGAAAATCCAGTGAGCGCAAGGCCAAAAATTCATCGGTGCCCATATACCCCATGCGGCTCAGGTACAAATTATTTTGTAAGCCACCCCGCAAGCCTATCACATATCGGTCGTTGCGGTTGTATTCCCGAAAGCCCGCCCATATTTGCACTTCTTCTTTTGTTGCCTGCGAGCGGGCTTTAAAGGTCATTGAATAATTGGTCCATTGCGCAGTACCAAAACTGGCATACGCATCCTGCGTGCT
>CBIMFG010001020.1:0-2749 GCA_966243125.1 uncultured Niastella sp. | reverse complement strand
TATTTTTGGCAGAGGGTTTGAAGAGATCATCTTCGCCCGGCAGCATGTTATAAAAACAACGTTTATTCCCGGTATTACCAGTATGCAGGCGAGTGGCTTGTATGATATTCCGTTAACCTTTCGCAATATCAGCGAAAGTATCTGGGTGGTAACGGGTACCAAAAAAGATGGTTCTTTATCTGCTGATCTGCAACTGGCCATTCAAAGCAAAGCCACCGTTGTTATTTATATGGGTATGAAAAAACTGCCCGAAATTGCCAGCATTTATAATGATAAAGGTTATGGTGAAATGCCTGCAGCCATTATTCATTATGCATCGTTACCGTATCATAAATTGGTGAAAGGCGCAATCAAAGACCTGCCACAACTGGCAGCAGCACAACAAATCACTCACCCGGCCCTTATCATAATTGGTCCGGTTACAAATAGTGAATTATTGGCTGGCACTGAATAATCACCAATAACGCTGCTAATACATAATAACGGTTGCTATACATCGTTATATATTACGATAAAATAATACTTCAAATCGTAGTTTATAAAAGGATTCCTATCATGCTTGCATAAGCTAAGTACTTCTCTGTACACGCACCTAAATGGTGGGTCGTATTCACGTAAGATTCACAATTTTCCTATTGTCACGCACCAGCGTTGCGGTGTTTTAAACGTGGTAATCTGTCAAAAGTAGCAACAGAAAGAATTTGCGGTACTTAGCCTCAACATTCTTCTAAATTTTATTCAAAGGCTCTGGTTAGGCACTAGAGTTCCCGGCAAAAATTCCGGGAGCTTAACATTAAGTTATGCAGGTAACATGCGCTACACCAGGTATTACAGGCGGGAAGAATGGATTCCTTTCTTCTACCGGCCTGCAATCGAAGAAGGAAATAGTTTATGCCAAACTTTTTCCACAAACTTCGTATACATTATCGTTACGCCCCTTTAGTATTTTACGTGATATACCTGCTATTTATAGCTGGGCATGGAAACAAAGCCATGCAGCCAATACGGTTGCAGCAAGTTACCTGTATGCAGGCAATTGTGATTTTGCCCGGTCTTTTATGGTAATGTTCAATAACCGGCTCGCTCTTTGTCAGGTTGATATGTGTTCTGCCGATAAGGACGAGTTGTATGATACATTTCAAAGTTCCACTGGCGATTACATCATTCGATTGTTGATGAACGCCAACAGGAAAACAGTTCGCCCATTGCACCTCAAGGCCCTTCAAACCTGTTTGGAATATTTCTTTTTATTCCCTGAGATCAATAGGATCATCGCTGAACCCGAAGCCGGAAATAAAATGTACAACCAAATTTTATTACAGGCCGGCTTTCAACAGCAGCAACAGGTGTTTAATCAATATACAGTATGTAACCTATTAGTTTGTACACGACAAAGCTTTATACCAGAATAAGTCCATTAACCTTGTCCCAACCTTGTCCTAAAAACTAAGAGCCAAAAGTGAGTAAAAGAGCTGTTAAGTGCTTTCCATAAAACCTCTTTACACTCTTTTGCTCCTTGCGCTCTTGGTTTATAACCTTGTTCTGTATACAACCTTGTCCTAATGGTTAACCTTTCCTATAACGCAATCCTTAGCTAGGAGCTTAAAAGGAGTTTAGAAGCTTTCCGGAAACTTCTTTGCTTCCTTTTTCTGGCAGCTGCTGGCACTAATGCACCAAAGTTTGCTTGCCTTATCCTTCAATACCTTATCCACCCATGTAGGGACCACAACCATGGGCCATGAAGCAGCGTAAAAGAATCATTAAACCCAGGGGCGGAATCAGCAATGATTCTGCCCCTTCTGTTTTTATACCACTCCTATCTTACTCATTTGCATTGCTGTAGACTAATCTCTACAGCGCCATTACCTATCGGGCATGAAATTTTACAATTAATAAATAAACCCAATCAACATGAAACTGATAGGCATTTTACTCATTGTTATAGGCATACTTATGGTCATTCTAAAACAGGTAAATTTCACCACTGAAAAAGAAGTGGCCGACCTGGGACCTATTGAATTGAATAAAAAAGAAAAACATACAGTATCATGGCCATTGTACGCTGGTATTGGCCTTGCCGCCTGTGGTGTGGTTGTGCTGGTTGCCAATGGTCGTAAAACATCGTAACCCGTTGTTCCCTCAATGGGGATTTTTATGGACAGTGGTTCTTATATACAATCTTATCAGTCAAGTCATTAAATGCGGAACAGGTTTTGAATAGATACAGTACAACATATCTATTACTTATTTAAAATTTATAATCATGACTACAACAACTAAAGTTATCCTGGGTCTGGTAGGCGCTGCTGCTGTAGGCGCTGCAGTAGGAATGTTATTAGCTCCTGAAAAAGGAAGTGATATCAGAAAGAACATAAAAGATTCAGCCGGTAAATGGTCTGATAAACTGAGCGACATGTGGCAAAATGGTAAAAAAGCTGCCGACAAAGCCTCATCACGGATGCAAACCGAAATGTAAAATTCCGGTTACAACACCAAAAAATAATATGCGGGCAGGCCTCTGGGCCTGCTCTTTTTTGCCCATACACTAACACTAATAAAAAAGCCCTCCCGATGTAATCGGAAAGGGCTTTTATATGTTTAAATCGGGATTACAATTTCACTAACTTAACTATTGCTTTAATACTTCCCTGCCATACTATTGCGGTGTATGTTCCCGGTCTCCAGTAAGCACCCACCGTAACAGTGGCAACATTGCTTACATTATAGATAGAAGTGACATAGCCGCCCG
>CBIMFG010001019.1:0-2750 GCA_966243125.1 uncultured Niastella sp. | reverse complement strand
TTTTGTAGTGTCCAACACCTGATGCCGGTAACAATATTTATGTGCTTCGCTATTTACTTCACAACAATTATCCACCTTTAAGCAATGGCGTCCTGTGGGATCTGTTTTTTGTACATGCCGCTCGGGAATGCCATGATAACTAAACACGATATGGTCATATTCCTGCTGTAAGTAAGGCTTTATGCTATCAGCCAATGAATCGAGGTACAGGGTATTATCGTAAAAAGGTGGGATAATAGTCAGCTTGAATTTGTACTTTCCTTTTTTATGCGCTTCTTTGGCGTATTCCACCGCCGTTTCATAACTACTCAACGCATAATGTGGGTACAAAGGCACCAGCACCACTTCTTCCAAATCAGGCTCTTTTTCCAGCAGTTCATCGAATGCCGTCCAGGGAGCGGGCGCACCATACCGCATGGCCAGTGCTACGGGTTCGGTTACCTGTTGTTGCAAAGCTACCTGCAATTGCTTGCTCAATACCATTAAAGGCGAACCTTCTTTGGTCCAGATGGTAGAATAGGCATGGGCCGATTTAGGCGCCCTGAATGGAACAATGATGCCCTTTACCAATAAAAACCGGCTGAGCCAGGGCATATCTATCACCCGCTCATCCATCAAAAATTCATTCAGATACCGACGAACATCCTTCACCTGCGTTGAATCGGGCGAACCCAGATTCATTAATACGATTCCTTTTTTTGTTGCTGTCATAATAATTAGGTGCAAAATTAATCAGGTTAACAACTTAAAAATCAAATTTATTCCGGGCCGGCTGGCTGGTGGGCGCCATTACCGGCCCTTTTTACCAGCCGGTGACAGAGTGATGATCCAGAAAATGAGGGGCCATTCAGCCCTGATTTTGCCTTACCGGTTACCGCTGAAAGGCCCGCCCCAACAGCAAAATTCAGTTCTTTGACATAGCGCCCGGTTCTGCCCAAACAAACGTTCGCAAAAGCCCTCGATTCATCTCCGTAGAAATCCCGGCTGGGTGGGAACAAGCTATCAATGAATTTACTCATATGCGCAAATGATGATAATCAGACAGTAAAATGACAGTGAAATGACAGACATATTAGGACATTGACGAGCGCGAAAGTATTTTTGCACTGTCACTTTTCAGAATTCAGTATTCACATGCACGGAAACAGTACCAAGGATATTACCAAGTTTTACATAGCCGGGATCAATTACAAAAAGTCCGATGCTGCGATCAGAGGTCAATTTGCAGTGAGTAATGATCAATACGCTACCCTACTTTCCAAAGCCCCCGAATTTGGTTTGCATGAGTTATTTGTTTTAAGCACCTGTAACCGTACCGAAATTTACGGTTTTGCAGAAAGTGCCGATCAACTGATCAACCTCCTGTGCACCCAAACCGAAGGAACCGCTTCTACCTTTACCCAATTAGCATACGTAAAAAAAGGAATGACTGCCATTGAGCACCTTTTTTCTGTTGCTGCCGGTATCGATTCTCAGATACTTGGTGACTACGAAATTGTAGGGCAGATAAAACAGGCAGTTAAATTCAGCAAAGAACATGGCTTTACCGAAACCTTTATGGAACGCCTGGTAAACTGTGTGCTGCAATCTTCAAAAGCTATTAAGAATCAAACCAGCCTCAGCGGCGGTACCGTTTCGGTTTCCTTTGCTGCGGTTCAGTACATCCGGGAAAAAATAACCAACATCGCCAATAAAAAGATCCTGTTACTGGGTGTTGGTAAAATTGGCCGCAATACCTGTAAGAACCTGGTTGACTACCTGAACGCTGACCACATTACCCTTATTAACCGTACCCACGATAAAGCCGCTCAACTGGCTGAAGAGCTGAACCTGCACCACGCGCCTCTTTCTGAACTGGCCTCAACAATAGAATCCTCCGACATTATACTGGTTGCTACCAATTCAGTAGAACCCACCATAAAGAAATCGCACCTGGAAGGAAAAGGCGAAAAACTGATCATTGACCTTTCAGTACCTTTCAATGTAGAAGAAAGCGCCCAGGAACTGCCCAACGTGCACCTGGTGAATGTAGATGAGTTGTCGAAACTGAAAGATGAAACCCTGCAAATGCGGGAAGGTGAAGTACCCAAGGCCATGGCCATCATTCAGGAACACATGGATGAGTTTTTGGAATGGTTTGAAATGCGCAAGCATGTACCGGTTTTCAAAGCCGTTAAAATCAAATTAAAAGAGATCCAGACCTTTCCATCTTACATACAACTTTCACCCGAAATAGCTGCGGTCCAAACTAAAAATGCCGACGAGAAAATACAACGTGTAATAAATGGCATGGCTTCTAAAATGCGCCAGAATAACCAACGTGGTTGCTATTATATAGAGGCTATCAATGAGTTTATTGCTCCGTCCAACTGATGTTGGTGAATGGGCAATGGTCAATGGTGAATAGAACCCTATTCGCCAGGTTAATAACTAATACGAGACGCAGAAATTTCGTGAGCCATTAACCATTCACCATTCGCCATTCACGAAAATATTAGCTTTGCAGAAATTTGAACAAGTACTTAAATGAATAAAGTTTTCCGCATTGGCACCAGGGAAAGTCAGTTAGCGGTATGGCAGGCTACACAAGTACAAAACCTGCTGGCCCAACATGGCTTTACCGCCGAACTGGTATATATTAAAAGTGAAGGAGATATTGACCTCAAAACTCCTTTGTACGAAATGGGTGTACAGGGCATTTTTACCCGCAGCCTTGATATTGCCCTGCTGAACAACCGCATAGATATTGC
>CBIMFG010001018.1:0-2750 GCA_966243125.1 uncultured Niastella sp. | reverse complement strand
GATCATAAGAGCATACAGGCGATAGAGGATGAACTGGTAGAAGAATTTTCGCTGTTCGACGCCTGGGACGATAAGTACGAGTACATTATTGACATGGGAAAAAAGCTGCCCCCGTTGGAAGACAAGCACAAGCTTGATGACAACAAGGTGCGTGGCTGCCAGAGTACCGTATGGCTGGTGAGCGATTACAAAGATGGCATCATTACCTTTAAAGCCGATAGCGATGCGATCATTACAAAGGGATTGGTGAGCATGTTGATAAGGGTACTCTCGAACCATACGCCTGATGAGATCATTAATGCAGACCTGGGATTTATTCAAAAGATAGGCATGACCACCCATTTGGCGCAAACCCGGGCAAACGGGTTGCTGGCAATGGTAAAACAGATGAAGAATTTCGCACTGGCTTATAAAATCAAAAATTCGATGACGCATGGATAACGAAGAAGTACTGAAAGACAAAGTAACTGAGGTATTACAAACCATTTTTGATCCTGAGATACCGGTAAGTATTTTGGAGCTGGGGTTGATATACGAGATAAATATCTTACCAATCAACAATGTTCAAATAGTAATGACCTTAACAGCGCCCGGTTGCCCGGCTGCACAGTCGTTACCGGTTGAAGTTGATCAGAAGATCCGTGAAATAGAAGGTGTGAACGATGTGCATGTGGCTGTTACCTGGACACCAGCCTGGGACAAAAGCATGATGTCGGAAGCTGCACAATTACAACTTGGATTTCTTTAAGCAAGAACTCATTATTACATGAAAATAACTGCACAGGAAGAATACGGTTTGCGTCTATTGATCCGCCTTGCGGCTTGCAAGGATCCGAATGGGATGAGTATTCCGCAGTTAAGTGAAGCGGAAGGGATCACTGGCACCTATGTGGCCAAGCTTACCCGTATACTGCGGCTGAAAGGGTTTATAAAAAGTAAACCCGGTAATAAAGGTGGTTACGAGCTGGCCAGGCCCGCAAAGGAAATTGTAATCAATGATGCGTTAAAGGCGCTGGGTGGGCCCATGTTCAGCAACAACTTCTGTGGTTCACATTCAGGCACCATGAAGTTATGTACTAACTCGGTGGACTGTTCGGCCCGTTCGTTGTGGCAAATGATTCAATATACATTGGATCAATTGCTGGATAAAGTAACCTTGCACGACCTGGTGAACTCCGAAAAAGAATCGACCAAGATCTTATACCAGATGCTGAAGCCAGACCCAACGATCATGAAAAGCATTATGAGTATGGTAAATCCTGAAGAATAACAGATAACTTATTAATAAAAAAGCCCCCTCGGCTCAGCCGAGGGGGCTTTTTTATTAATTTGATAGCAAGTCACAACACAAAGATCACTTTAGTTTCAGGTTGTGGTGTGGTATTGTAAGGTAGATTGTTTACGGGATAACTGGCTATTAGTAAAATTACTAATCCGGTATGGGAACAAACCGATACTACTTGTTGGTAATTCATGGAATACTGTTTTAAGGATATAGGGTCATTTACACCATAAATAACGTTCATTTTTATGGTTTGGTATGTTAATAAAATGTAATCAGTACGCCAATATGATTGTCATCATGATTATAAAAGAATTAATATAATCACCAGTTTGGGGTATTGGTTATTAATTTTTTTTAATGTAGCTTGGTCGGGATTTAAGTGAACTAACTGTTTGGCACATCCTACCGCGCGGATGCGGTAGTGGCTCTCTCAAACTTCTCTGATTATACATTAGCAGCACAATTGAAACATTCCGGTTAAGGACCTGTAAGCCTGTAGCAGGCACACTATCTGTACTCCAAATACATACTGAGACTTATTATCGATGTTCTACCACATCGAAGGAGATACTATTTCTTTAACCTTTAAAATATGCGCTTATGAACAAGTCAGAAGAACTGAATGCGCTCCGCAGCAACCTGCTGCAAAACGACAGCACCTGGAATGCGGGTACTAACATGCTATTTGAATTGAGTAAAGAAGAACAGGAAAAGCGGCTGGGGTATACACCAGGCCCCGGTGAACCAAGCCTGCAGGAGCAGGAAGCAATGGCCCAGGCCAACCTGCTTAATTTCAATGTACGCAAAAGCGCCTATGGCAATGAGTTTGGTGCGCCTGCCTCATTCGACTGGCGTAACAAAGGCGGACAGAATTATATGACGCCTATTAAAGACCAGGGCAGCTGCGGCTCCTGCGTGGCCTTTGGTACCATTGCTTCAGTAGAAAGCCGGATAAAGATCTTAAAGAACAACCCTGCGTATGCAATTGACCACTCTGAAGCGCACTTGTACTATTGTTTGGCTAGAGCCGAGAACCGGAATTGTGACAATGGCTGGTGGCCTGATAGGGCGCTGGAGAATTATAAAACAACCGGTGTTACTGATGAAGCCTGCTATCCATATACCGCCGGCGATCAAAACTGTACCGGCCGTTGCGCCGATTGGCAAAACCGCGTTACCAAAGTAGCAGCTTATTCAAACAAAACAAATATTGCCGCTATCAAGGAATGGTTATCAACCAACGGGCCAATGATTGCCTGCTTCTCGGTGTATGCTGATTTTTTTGCTTACAGCAATGGCGTATATCGCAAAACGGCTAATGCCGAATTTCGTGGCGGCCACTGTGTATGTTGTGTAGGCTATAACGATGCCCAACAGTATTGGATCTGTAAGAACAGCTGGGGACCAAACTTTGGTGAAGGTGGTTACTTCCGCATTGGTTATGGCGAATGTGGTATTGATAGCA
>CBIMFG010001017.1:0-2751 GCA_966243125.1 uncultured Niastella sp. | reverse complement strand
AATGGTTTTCACGACGCCGCCAATTCCATAGCCACTGTTGTTTCAACCAAGGTACTCACTCCTTTTCAGGCAGTAGTTTGGGCAGCAATGTTCAACTTCATTGCCTATTGGATCTTTGATCTGAAAGTGGCCAACACCGTTGCCAAAACCGTACACAGCGATTCCATTAACTTATATGTAATTATGGCTGGCCTTATAGCCGCCATTTTCTGGAACCTGCTCACCTGGTGGTTTGGTATTCCTTCCAGTTCATCGCATACCCTCATTGGTGGTTTTGCAGGAGCAGCTGTAGCGCACGCTCACAGCTTCAGCGTTATTAACCAGGGAACCATCTTTAATATCATGCTGTTCATTGTATTGGCCCCCTTCATTGGTATGCTGGTGGCATTTATAATAACGGTCATAATAGTCAACCTCTGTCGAAAGGCCAACCCTTACCAGGCAGATAAATGGTTCCGCCGTTTACAGTTATTATCTTCCGCGGCCTTCAGTTTAGGCCACGGTGGTAGCGACTCTCAAAAGGTTATCGGTATCATTACGGCCTCCATGGTAGTATTTGGCGCCTGGTGTGTAAAAAATGGAATGCCTGTACCTCATTGGGCCCAAATTCATGAAGTGATAGATGCCCATGGTAAATCAAGCTATGCGCATGTACCTCAATGGATACCTATTACCTGTTACCTGTGTATTGGCGCAGGTACCATGATGGGCGGCTGGCGTATTATTAAAACCATGGGAACAAAGATCACTAAGGTTACTCCGCTCGAAGGGGTAGCTGCCGAAACCGCCGGTGCACTTACACTCTATGGCGTTTCGCAGGGATTGGGTGTACCCGTAAGTACCACGCACACCATTGTAGGTTCTATTATGGGTGTGGGTATGACCAAACGTTTATCAGCCGTACGCTGGGGCGTTTCCATAAACCTGTTGTGGGCATGGATACTCACCATACCGGTTAGTGGTTTGCTCGCAGCCATTGTATATTACATCTTAAAGCTCATTGATCCCGCCGCTTAATATATTGAGGTAAGAAGTAAGAGGTATGATGTAAGAAAGAACCCGAAAATCGTACCTCCTACTTCATACTTCTTACTTCCTTTACTCCTCTGTGTCTCTTCGTCAACTGGTTAACTTGTCAACCAAATTCCACTTCCTTTTTGTTTTCCAACCGATTGTTATTACTTTGGCATAATTTACGCCACCTTACAGCTTTGTTGTATTGTATTTGAATAAAAATTAATTGCTGACATGAAAGGAATTATTTTGGCCGGGGGGTCGGGCACACGGTTGCACCCAATAACCTATGCAATCAGTAAGCAGATCATGCCTGTTTATGATAAACCAATGATCTATTACCCATTGTCTACATTAATGCTTGCCGGCATCCGGGATATTTTGATCATTTCCACCCCCCATGACCTTCCCCAGTTTAAAAGATTGTTGGGCGATGGCTCAAAGCTGGGTTTAACATTCACCTATGCTGAACAGGCTGTACCCAACGGGCTGGCACAGGCATTTGTAATTGGCGCCGATTTCATTGGCAATGACAGTGTAGCGCTGGTACTGGGCGATAATATTTTCTACGGTACAGGCCTGGGCGAACAACTTTCCAAAAACAACAACCCCAGCGGTGGCATTGTATACGCCTACCATGTAAGCGATCCCGAGCGCTATGGCGTGGTTGAATTTGATAAAAACAATAAGGTTATTTCTATAGAAGAAAAGCCTACAGAACCTAAAAGCAGTTATGCGGTACCCGGTTTATACTTCTATGATAATGAAGTAGTAGCCATTGCCCGCGACCTGCAGCCAAGTCACCGGGGCGAATATGAGATCACAGACGTAAATAAGGAATATCTTCGCAGGGGAAAATTAAAGGTTTCCATTCTTGACCGGGGTACTGCCTGGTTGGATACCGGAACTTTTGACTCTCTGATGCAAGCTTCTCAATTTGTACAGGTTATTGAACAAAGGCAGGGCATAAAAATCGCTTGTATTGAAGAAATTGCTTTCCGCAAAGGTTTTATCTCAAAAGAACAGCTGATTTCCGTGGCCCAACCCTTGCTTAAGAGTGGGTACGGCCAATATCTTATGAACGTAATGAAAGAAAGCTAATCTTAAAATAAAACGATATAATGAGCAAAATTCTGGTTACAGGCGGATGTGGTTATATTGGATCTCACACCATTGTTGACCTTATAGAAAACGGCTTTGAGGTAATTTCAGTCGACAATAATTCCCGTTCTACGCCACGCATGTTTGAAGGCATTGAAAAGATCACCGGCAAAAAGATCAAAAATTATAAGGTAGACCTGTGTAATTTTGATGACACGTTTGCCATTTTTCAGGAAAATACCGACATAACCGGCATTATACATTTTGCCGCTTACAAAGCAGTAGGTGAATCGGTAGAGCAACCATTGATGTACTTCGAAAACAATATGTTTTCATTGATCAATTTGCTGAAATGTGTTGCGGAATTTAATATACCCCATTTTGTATTTTCTTCTTCCTGTACGGTATACGGTAATCCCGATAAAATACCTGTAACAGAAGCTACACCACCCAAACCGGCCGAATCGCCATATGGGTATACCAAACAAATGGGCGAGCAAATCATCAATGAATTTTCAAAAGCCAACCCCTCCAAATGCATATTGTTGCGCTATTTCAATCCGGTAGGGGCGCATCCTTCTATACTCATCGGCGAATTGCCCATAGGCAAACCCGCCAACCTGGTGCCCGTAATTA
>CBIMFG010001016.1:0-2753 GCA_966243125.1 uncultured Niastella sp. | reverse complement strand
GGAGTTACTAGAACGCCTGGTTGAAAGAAATATTGTGCCCGATACACTTACAGATCAAACTTCTGCCCATGATCCGTTGATCGGGTACTGGCCGCATGAAATTTCCTATGAGCAGGCGAAGATCTTACGAGAGCAAAATCCCGAGCAATACATCAACTATTCCTACAACAGCATGTACCGCCATGTGCAGCTGATGCTGACCCTGCAACAAAAAGGCGCCATCACCTTCGATTATGGCAACAACATTCGCGCCCGTGCGCAGGAAAAGGGATTGACCAATGCATTTGATTTTCCGGGATTTGTTCCCGCTTATATCCGTCCGTTGTTTTGCGAAGGAAAAGGTCCCTTCCGCTGGGCAGCATTGAGCGGCGACCCAAACGACATTTCCGTCACCGATGAAGTGATCGCCAACCTGTTCCCCGGGAACAAATCATTGCAACGCTGGTTAAAACTGGCTAAAGAAAAAATTGCTTTTCAGGGATTACCCGCACGTATTTGCTGGCTGGGGCAGGGCGAAAGAGAAAAAGCAGGACTGGCATTCAACGAGCTGGTAAGAACAGGAAAAGTAAAAGCACCCATTGTCATTGGCCGCGATCACCTGGATACCGGTTCTGTAGCATCGCCTAATCGCGAAACAGAATCGATGCTTGATGGCAGTGATGCCGTAGCCGACTGGCCCATCTTAAATGCGCTGGTGAACACCGCAGGCGGCGCCAGCTGGGTAAGTTTGCACCATGGTGGCGGAGTAGGAATGGGGTACAGTATTCATGCCGGAATGGTGATCGTTGCAGATGGTACAACCGATGCAGAACTACGACTGGCACGTGTTTTAAGAAACGATCCGGGTATGGGAGTTATACGACATGCCGATGCCGGTTATGACCTTGCAAAAGAAACTTCAAATAAATTTGACCTTGATTTAAATAAACGCTTCCATAAATAATAATAATTTTCTATTTTGCTGGCGATACCACCGACCCCGACCGGAAAAATTGGTATTTATACTATGACAAAATATCTCCATCAATTGTACGTTGTAGCAATTATGAAGATAAATACGCATGAAAAATCCGCAATATGAAAACAACCATTTCCTTGTTCATTTTTGCATTATTAGCCTCTAGCACCGTTTTTTCCCAAGCGAAAGTTAGCTTGAAGATTGTTCAAAACGGCGCAGCCATTGCACCCGTTAATGGTGAGTATGAGTTAAAGAAAGCCCCGTTTTCCGTTGAGTTCACTTTTGACGTTAATACCGTTGATGGTGTTTTTGTTAATGCAGACTTTACCGATGCTGTTTACAAAATCGGTGACAAAGCCCCTTTAGCCGACCTGCAAGACATTCCGTTCAAAATTGTGAAAGAAGACAATTTTAACCCCAGTAAACAAATTGCGATCAATGCCGACACCTGGTCGTTTTGGTTTTACAACAAAGGAACCAACGAATATCGCTGGGAACGAGACATTAAAACGGTAGATTCTAATAAGGTTACAGCTACCCGTACTATTGAGCAGGTGTATTTCCCGGTAAAAGAGAAAGCCGTTAAAATGAGTGATGTAGGTGAACCACTCTATTTATTTTTCCTGGTTACCAACCCTTATAACCAACGTGGTGTGGTGAGAGAGCAAACCCGCCAGCGTGCGAAGTTGAATTTCAAATAAGGCTAAAAGATCATACAACATTAAAAGGAGATGAGGCTCACGCTTCATCTCCTTTTATTTTATTTCTGATTTTGAGATTTAGAGATTTGAGGATTTATTTTTATACTGCCTTCAAACAAATCTCAAAGTCCTGCAATCACAAAATCAGAAATCCAAAGGCTTCTTAGAAAGAAATTAAAACCACATTACAATCCCTTTAATTAAGTACAATCTCCCCCTATTGGCACCATAATTTCATTGATAATAAACCATGTAACGGGGCCTGACACAATTGTACGTGGCAGAAGCCTTTATTATTCATTGGTTTACTGTTTTTTCTATGGGACGATTGATTATAATATCTAACAGGCTACCTTTTTCTATTGATCATGAAGGAGATCAGCTTAACCTGCGGCAAAGCTCAGGCGGGTTGGTATCAGCTATTAAAAGTTATTTCGAAAGTGATAGCTCAAAATTTACAGAGAAGTTGTGGCTAGGTGTGGCAGATTTTCCCCAAAATGAATGGAGTATTGTCGAAGAAAAATTATCGGGTCTTGACTTTCAGATTGTACCGCTGTTTTTAAACAAGCTGTTGTACAAGGATTACTATAACGGATTTTCCAACTCAGTATTGTGGCCCTTATTTCATTATTTTCCAAATCTGGTTGAATCGAATGTACATTATTTTGATGCGTATGTAAAAGTGAACCGCGCGTTTGCCGATAAATTAATACCACTATTGCAACCCGATGATACCATTTGGATCCACGATTATCAGTTGCTGTTGTTGCCCGAAATGATCAGGGCCGAAAAAGCCGATGCCACCATTGGTTTCTTTTTGCATATTCCTTTCCCCTCATACGAATTGTTCAGAACGTTACCGGCAGAATGGAAAACCTCGTTGGTGCGGGGCGTGTTGGGCAGCGACCTGATAGGTTTTCACACGCACGACTACGCGCAGCACTATTTACAGTCGGCTAAAATGATCCTTGGTGTGGATAGTTCTTTTCACTCCATGCAGTACCAGGAACGGTTAATAAAAGCCTATCTGTTCCAGATCAGTATTTATTATAAAAAATTCAACAAGGCCTGTAACGATCCGGAAACAAAACAAT
>CBIMFG010001015.1:0-2753 GCA_966243125.1 uncultured Niastella sp. | reverse complement strand
GGTAAATGATGTTTATAAAACCTTCTGCGTGCACCTGCCCAATAACATAAAAACAATGGCGGTGTATGGCGGTGTTTCCATCAACCCGCAAATGATGACCTTACATGGCATTGAAATATTAATAGCCACACCGGGCCGGTTGCTTGATCTGATAGACCATAAAGCCGTGCACTTGTCACAAGTAGAGATACTGGTGCTGGATGAAGCCGATAAAATGCTGAACCTGGGCTTTAAAGAGGAGATGGAAAAGGTGTTTCAGCTGCTGCCGGCCAAACGCCAGAACCTGTTGTTCTCTGCCACTGCCAGTGATGATATTACCGCTATGCAGCGTCACCTGCTGCACCAGCCGGTAACGATTGAAGTGGTAGAAGAAGAAGAGAACATGGAGCTGATTGAACAACTTGCCTATCACGTTACCCCAGCACGTAAGGGGCCGTTGCTACGCTATCTGATCAAGCAGGAAGAAATGCAGCAGGTGCTGGTGTTTACTTCTGCCATAAGAACGGCAGATAACCTGACCGGCAAACTGATCAAAAATGGCATCCAGGCAGCTTCTTTGCACGGGCACCTGAGCCAGACTGGCCGTATTGAAAAGCTGCAACGCTTTAAAGCAGGCAAGCTGCGCGTACTGGTAGCGTCTGATCTTGCTTCGCGGGGTATTGATATTCCACAATTGCCCATAGTCATTAACTACGAGCTGCCACGTTCTCCCAAAGATTATATTCACCGTATCGGCCGTACCGGCAGGGCAGGGATGTCGGGCAGGGCTATTTCACTGATCTGTCCTGAAGACCAGCATCATTTTGGCATCATCCAGAAAAAGATGGGTAAAAAAGTAACGATTCTGGAAAGTGACGATATTAATCTGCAGGGGTTTTGATAGTTACGTTGAAAGCCCCAGGCAGATAATCTTTTTGAATTGATCTTTTTATTTCCATTTCACTAATTAAAATGCCATTTATGTGATTTTTATCTCATAAATGGCATTTTATACCATGTACTACAACATCCTAATCAATATATAATGGTAAACATTGAAGACTATATAAAGGCTGAGAAGGAAAAGATGACCTGGTTAGATAAAATAAACAGGAACTATCCCAAAGTAGAGAATACAGGTCTCCTGGTTGGTTCAATGCAAAAAGAAATTCCTGATTCTACGGTTATCAAACCTTCCCTGTGGGACAAATTAATTTCAGTTGTCCTTCTTTTTTTCATGGGTGTTTTATGGCTGGCCTTACTAAGCATGCTGTTAAATTATAGGTTTCCGTTTGCCGTTATTTTAATCGGTTTTCTTTTTTTGACATTTCTCATATTTCTGGTTATCCGTAACTCATTTTTCAATCCAAAATATATCTATACCATTAGTATTGACAAAGATGGTATCAGTGTTGACGATCGAAAGTTGTTTTGGTCTGACATTGAAGATACTTTTATTATGAGCCGTCAGGAGGGAAAAAGAACCAACTATTATTTACTCATTTTTAAGCATGACAAAACTGTAGATAAACATGATCTTTTTAGAATGGGAATATCTGACAGAAAGCTTGCAACGCTTATAGAGTATTATAAGCGAAAAGCGAACGCCTGACATGTCATCGCGGGATTCTCATCACATAGAATGTTTTTTTGACCAGCCTGACCTGGTTTGTGTCATGCGTTCTAAAAATTAAAAGATGTGACCTTTTCTGGTTTAAATAATATCGAGGATATTTCCCTGGCAGAACCAATGAATGACCTGGTTGGTATTACGCAAACGGAATTGGAAACTAATTTTAGGCAGGAACTGGATTCATTGGCGAAAAGGTTCGAAATGGGATATGATGATATCTTAAAAGAAGTAAAGTATTGGTACAATGGGTATTCCTGGAGGGGTGAGAATAAAAGCGTTAAAAAAACAACGGCAATACGAATTCGACCGGGTTAAAGCAACCCTCACAGAACTGGGCAGCTTTGATCTTGAAAACCCTGTATCTGAAGCGCTCCTGTTTCAAACAGGATACCTGACAATAAAGGCTTTTTACCCAAAATCGGGCATGTGTGAATTAGGGTATCCAAATAAAGAAGTGGAACAAAGCCTGAAGGATGCCCTATTAAGCACCTATAGAGAAACGTTCCCTAAATATTCTTCTCCCATTACCAATGATATTGCCGAGGCACTGATCAATAAAGATATTCCTAAGTTGATACAAGGTTTGAACACGCTTATAAGTACTATTCCGTTAGACCAGATTGTAGAAAAAAAATATCTCCAGCCTTTTCAATCAGATGCGCGGAAAAAATACGCTATCGGGATAAATTTTTCCGGTGAAAAACGGGCAGTGGATGATTATCTGGTGAAAGAGATACGTTGAACGCAGCCCCCCTTTTGCTACAACCAATTCTAAAGTTTACTTTCGCGCAACATGAATATCTACACCACCCCAGGGGTTGTTACCATTACCTGTCATAAGCGCACCATGCTTTATCTGGAGCAGGAAGTGAAGGAGCTTGGCTTTGAGCCCATCGAAACTTTTGTTACCGGTGTAAAGCTGCAGGCAACGGTGAATGACTGTATCCGGCTTAACCTCAACCTGCGTTGCGCCAGCCAGGTATTGTACAGTCTCCAGAGTTTTAAGGCGCGTAATGCGGATGATGTATACAACAACCTGATCCATTATCCCTGGGAGAATATCTTACCCGATGGTATTTACTTTTCCATTACCAGTAATGTAAGCAACGACAGCATCAACAACAGCATGTACGCCAACCTG
>CBIMFG010001014.1:0-2756 GCA_966243125.1 uncultured Niastella sp. | reverse complement strand
TTATATAAGAGTGCCGGTTTCAAAAACACCCGGCAAATACGATGTTTATCCAGCTGTAGCTCCCTATATTTATTGTGGTGATAAACATGTGGTATCAACTTTTTCAGATGGCAAAAATAACAGGAAGTATCAGGCTGTATCAGGCGAATTCAAGGTGTTGAGTATCGATTCCCTGAACAGAAAATTAGATGCCTCATATAACATTCAATATCAAGACAACGACACTAAAGAAACTGTTACCATCTCTAATGGGAAGATCAGTTTAAAAACCTGGGGCAGAATGGGAGATCATTAGAAGATTTTTTTAGTTAAAACCCAATTTCCAGATTTCAGCTAAACTTTCGAAGTACAGCCCCAATTATCAAATATTTTGGCGCAACATTTTCAGAAATGGCGATTCTTTCCAAACCAAAGTACGGTACTGACATTACAGAGTAAGGTAAAGATGTGCCAGATAATGGAAGACCGACGCATTCCTGCGCCGGTCTTCCATTTAAATAACAAACCTTGTGATCAACCCGCTAATACTCGGGATTCTGTTGCGCCTGTATGCCTGGGTTTGCATTGATCTCTGCCTGAGAGATTGGTAAAAGCGTTTTATAAAATGTTCTATCAATGGTTTTCGGACGGGTAGGTACCGATATGCCGAGAACCTCATCATTAAATGTTATAGATCTATTCAATCGTATCATATCAAAAAATCTTTGCCCTTCGCCAAACAGCTCTTTGCTTCTTTCATCGAGGATCATATCTATAGTTACTGTTGCTGCGGTGGCGGGAGGCAGGTTAGGTGCTCGTTTACGGATAGCATTTAAGTAAGTTGCCGCTTTTGTGGCATCCGTAGATAAAGCAGCTTCAGCTGCAATCAGGTAAATCTCAGATAGTCTGATCAATTTAAGATTTACTGCGGTTGCGGTCGCTTTACCATCACCAGCCAATGAAATGCTTCCGCTGTATTTATACAAGGCTCCTTTTCGAGGATTAGCTGAAGTTGAAAACTCATCATCATTCATAACACCCCATCTTACATCCGCTGCATCTTCTTTCAACCTGGTCAGAAAATAATCACTGGCTGTGAACCAGCCCAAAATAGTACTTCCGCCGTCCCCTTTCTTCCTCAGGTAAGCACCTATGGAACCTACGCCCAGATCTCCTTCGAGCGGATACACACCAATTTCAAAAATGGATTCCGGGCCATACTGTGTTTTCCAGGAGTCTACCCAGGCAGCATTGCTATATAGTGTATATACGTTGCTCGTGATAATCTCCTCTGCTGCTTTTAAAGCATTGGGATAGTCCTTCATATACAGGTAAACCCTGGCCTGCATAGCCAGGTTGCCATAATAATTCACAAAACCATTGGATTTTGTTTTCGCCAGTAATGGGGCGGCCGTTTTTAAGTCGGATAATATTTGATTGTAGTTTTCCTCCACCGTATTCCTTAAAGGCTGTGCCGTTGACTTTAAGGGTGTTGTAATATTCGGAACGCCAAAAGCGTTTTTATCGAGGTCATACGACTTCCCATAAAGACGAACCAGATCAAAATACATGATCGCACGAAGTGTTAATGCCTGACCTTTATAACCGTTGTATCCGGTAGCTCCGCCCGCTTCCAGTTGTTCGATATTTTGGAGCAGGTTATTCACCTGCAACAGGGTAAAATAGATCTGCGACCAGTAGCTGGAATAATTTCCACTGGTGGCGGAGTGATTAAACGTATACAATCCATCGTTGCCTCTTCCCGATGACGGAATGGTCATATCGCCACCTTTTGCATCGCCGTAGAGGATGAAATTCCGTCCGTAATAATCGGAATTACTCATGTTGCGTACAATACCATTGATCATTATTTGCGCATCGGCGGGCGTTCTTATAGAAGTACTGGCATCTACCTGATTGGTGGGTTCCACATCAAGTGTTTTTTTACATGAAAACAAACCAAGTGCAAGCAGGCTGGTGATGAATATTCTCAATTGATTATTCATTTTATAAAAAGTTTAATGAATTAGAAATTAAGATCAATCCCGAATGTGTAGATCTTTCCAATGGGTGTTTCCCATCCACGGGTTCCATACTGATTTACTTCAGGATCGGCATTTTTATACTTTGAGAAGGTCAGTAAATTGCTTCCGTTAAAGAATACTCTCGCGCTGGTAAGACCAACTTTGCCAATTACACTCCCGGGCACATCATACGACAGGTTGATGTTCTTTAACCGCAAGAAGCTGGCGCTGCTCATCTGACGGCTGCTGTACTGCATAGGATCGGTAAGATCGGTGCCTCTGAGCAGCGGCATGCTACCGCCTGTGTTTTCAGGCGTCCACATATTTTCATACAAAGATTCCACTCTGATCCTTTCCCAGTAATACCCATCATCAGCAACATCCTTGAAAGCTCCGTCGTACAATTTGCCGCCAACTTTATAAATAAAGTTTAGTCCCAGTGTGATGCCTTTATAGGCAACGTCTGTATTAAAACCTCCATATACATCGGGCATGGCATCTCCAATGATCTTATAATTTGCTTTGTTATATGAATAAGTAGCGCCTCTTTCATTGTATAAGAAGTCGCCTGTTTTTGAATCGGCCGGATCATTAACATAGTAAACGTTGTTGCCATTCTTTGGATCTACCCCAGCCCACTCATACCCATAAAAACTTAGGGTAGATGAGCCTTCCCGGTAAATGAATTGCGCCCGGGCATCCCCACCTGTGGGGTCAGTCCAGATAATATCCCTGCCGCCATACAATTTGGTA
>CBIMFG010001013.1:0-2759 GCA_966243125.1 uncultured Niastella sp. | reverse complement strand
ATATGCATCTCTTCTTCTGTTAGTTCGTGATGCATGGGTAAACACATAATTCTTTGTGCTATGCACAAACTACGCGCGCATTCGTATTTTTCAACAAACCGCAACGTATGCAATGAAGGATAGAAGTACCGGCGCGGGTAAATACCATGGCCAATTAAATGCGCTTCCATTTTTTTCAGCATTTCTTCCGATGGAAGAATGATGGGGAAGTACGCATAATTACAGCAAGCATTTTTGTCGATGGTCTGTAACTGACCACTCAACCCTTGCAATAATTCGGCGTAATGCAAATACTGGGCTTTTCTTTTTTGCAGCAGTTCATCTGCATACTTCAAATTGGCCAGCCCCATAGCGGCATGAAATTCTGAGTTCTTACCATTAATGCCTACGCAGGCAAAGTCTTCAGGACCGTTAAAGCCAAAATTGCGCATATACGCCATTTCTTTCAGCAAATCGGCATCCTGGGTAAAAACAGCGCCACCTTCTATTGTATGAAACAATTTGGTAGCGTGAAAGCTGGTAATACTGATATCGCCATAATGAAATACTGACTTTCCCTTGTATTTCGTGCCAAAGCAATGCGCCGCGTCGTAAATAACTTTCAGGTTGTACCTGTTGGCTATTTCCTGGATGGCATCGATGTCGCATGGATTGCCAAATACATGCGTAGCAAGAATGGCGGAAGTTTGCGGCGTAATCGCGGCTTCAATGAGCGCCGGGTCCATGTTAAGGGTGTTGGGGTCAATATCTACAAACACCGGCTTCCATCCTTCCCACAAAATACTACTGGTGGTGGCAATGAATGAAAAAGGCGTTGTAATGATCTCTCCTTTTAACCCCAGTGCTTTAATAGCTATTTGCAATGCAGCGGAACCGTTGTTCACATAAAGCATGTGCGGCACCTGCAGGTATTGCTTTAGCTGCAGCTCGAGTTCGTTAACTAGTGGACCGTTGTTTGTAAGCCACTGGCGTTGCCAGATTCCCCGTACATAACTCTCGTATTCTTCGAGCCGGGGCATAAATGGTTTTGTTACTGGTATCATGGGCGTTTGATTACTTGATTGAAGGCTCGAACAGGTATCAGAAAACTCCAGGTTAACGTGAAGAGAGTAATGGCACCGTGACATGCCGGGTCTGAATGTGTTCTTTAAAGAGCGATCAACAAGCAACAGCTATATCCCCTGTAATGAGACCATCTTTTGAAAGCGGGATGATTTATTTACCATTTCCTCAAATGACCCCGATGCGGTCACTTTTCCTTTTTCGAGTAAGTAAATGGTATCTGCTTCTTTTATCGTAGACAATCTATGGGCTATCAGTACAATGGTATAGGTACCATGTAATTGTTCAATATTTTCCTGAATGATCTTTTCCGTTTCCGAATCAAGCGCCGAAGTAGCTTCGTCAAAGATCAATACCTCAGCATCTTTGTACAACTCGCGGGCAATGGAAATACGTTGACGCTGGCCACCAGAGATCAGGATACCGTTATCACCCAGGCGGGTTTGTTCTTTCTCAGGCAATGCATCTACAAAGCTGCCCAGCGAAGCCATCCGCAATATATCATTGAAGCGTTTTACATTTTCAGTTGTAGGTTCGGCCCAGAACGTGATGTTATTAAAGATGGTATCGTTAAATACAACAGGCTCCTGTGAAATATAACCCACTTTATCGCGGTAAGTGTTCAGGTTGTATTGCGACATAGGCAGTGAATCAATGTACAACCCACCAGTGTCGGGGCGTATTAACCCGGCAATCATATTAGCCAGGGTTGTTTTTCCCGCTCCGCTTTCACCTACTAATGCAATGGTCGATTTCTTCTTCACCTCCATGTTTATGCCATCCAACACCCGCAGGCTATCGTACGACAACGAAACATCTTTCAACTCAATTTTATCCTGAATGGTTTTGAATGAAACCGGACCATGTACTTCCTGCAGGCCAGCCATTTCTTTTGTTAAAGAAGTAACGGCGTTAATACCACCGCTGTTCTCAATAAAGCCCTGCCAGTAGTTCTGCGTCATTACCAGGAAGCTAAGCGCGCGGTAAAACAGCAACAAGCTCAGGATAATGCTGCCCAAACTGGCGCCCATCCAGTTCAATTGCGCAAATATTACAATGGTAACTATTATTACAATGATGGGTTCTTTAATACTGGTAGCAATGGCCGTCATATGACCAATCTTCCGATTCAACCCTTCAGCCTGGTTAATAACAGTCTTTAACTTCTTTGAGTATTGGTTAAAGGTGTTTGTTGATTTCAGGTATTTGAAGTAGTGCGTGGTTTGTATCAGGAAGCTGTTGAAATCGCTTCCTTTTTTCGACAATTCGTTAGAGGCCCGCTTGGTAGTTTTATAAATATTATTGTAGATCAGGTTCGACAGCACCGCGCCAAAGCAAACCAACACGGCAAACTGATAGTTGGCCAGGAATGCCAGGAACATATACGTGAGCAACATCACCGATGCCTGAGCGGCAGTAAAATAAAAGCTGAACGATTGAAACAAACGCTGTACTTCGGTAGTGAGCGTGTTCTGGATCTTTCCTGAATCTATTTTCAAAAAGGCGCTGTATGATAAACCTTCCAGGTTATTTACCAGGCCATAGCGAACTTTTTTAATAAACAGTTCGCGCAGACCTGCATAAAACTTCATCTGAAAGTATTTCATAATACCCTTGAATACAAACAGGGTAACCAGCGCCATCAATACGGTAGTAACAGTTAATTCAAAACCCATTTTGCGAATGAGGTTGATCAT
>CBIMFG010001012.1:0-2760 GCA_966243125.1 uncultured Niastella sp. | reverse complement strand
AATCATTATTCTCCCACGGGCGGTCGCTGCAATAGTCCAGGTGCTCTGTGTAAAGACTATCTTTTATCGAGTATGTACCACCTCCTGCCGAAAACAGGGCCGTTGCAGAATCTTTGCCTTTATTCAGGTCATGGCTCATAAAAGCAAAGTGGCTGTTGTTAATGATCTTGATGAATTGTTTGTTGGTGGTGTAATCTGTAACAGTGGTATTGCCCTTCTCAATTAATGTTCCCGACAATAGTTTCCAGGTGCCGGTAATTGGTAAAGGGGCATTTTTTGTTGCACAGGAAACAGAAAACAGCAATGTGATAATTGTAGAAGCTACAGCAATCGATTTCATTGGATGGTTATTTTCTTAAAAATAACACGTGTTATTAAAATAACATTAGAAAAATATTAAAAAAGCGGTAACATTTTTTGTATCTTATAAAACGCCTGCCTCCTTGTCATTAATGAAATGTTATTGCACCCCATAACTGATTAAAACTTGCCTTGAATTGTTTGCTGGTTATCATTTAACCGTTAATTTTACGAGCCTTGCCATCAAACTGTCCATCAACAACTATTATTTGTAGCCAAGATCATGAAAGGGTTGCTCAAATTTGTTCTATTATTATGTATTCTCTTGCTGGCAGGAAATGCACATACGACTCACCCTCGTATAGGTTTCTTTCCAGGGAATACTTTTGAACAATCGGTACCGGCTAATTATGCTACTGAACACAACGACCGGTTACTCAGCAGCAACGCGCCCATAAACAAAAAAGGTTCCCACGAAAAATTAAAGGCTACCGAAGTTGATGACGATGACGATGATTTGCGCGCCTCCAAAAAGAACTTAGGAACAATTTGCATTTCTTTTTTATATGCAGAGGCATTCGACTACATCCACCTGTTCCGTAAAAGTAGTCTGCCTTTTTGCGAACACTTTTCCCTTACCTCTTCCTTCAAATTTATCATCCACCGGGTGATCAGAATTTGATTTTACTTTTCTTACAGTCATAGTACTGCCCAACCCAAATCGTTTACACCTATTTTATTGTATTGCTTGCCTGTATAGCATCCGGCTATAGAGATCAGGTGTGTTATGCGCCGTTCTGTAAAACGAATTTCAGGCAATTCTGAATAAGACCCCCCATATAAATTATGAAAAGAACGCTCACGCTGCTGGGCTTGTGTGCCATTGTGTGCTATACAAGCTGCAAACAAAAGGAAGAAACCAACAAAGAAGAACCCACCAAATTATTGGTGACCAGTCCAATTAAAATGGACACAACAGTAACTAAAGAGTACGTATGTCAGATCAAATCCATACGTAACATTGAACTCAAAGCACAGGAAAAAGGTTACCTCCAACGCATTTATGTTGACGAGGGCCAGCATGTAAAGGCAGGTCAGTTGTTGTTCAAGATCATGCCTAACATTTACCAGGCCGAACTGGAGAAAGCCGATGCCGAAGCACAGGCGGCAGATATTGAAGTAGCAAACACCCAGTCGCTGGCCGACAGAAAGATCGTATCTCCTAACGAACTGGCGTTGGCCAATGCAAAAGCTAAAAAAGCAAAAGCTGAGCTGGCGCTGGCCAAAGTGCACCTGCAGTTTACTGAGATCAGGGCGCCCTTTGATGGCATCATTGACCAGTTGCATTTAAAACAAGGTAGTTTGGTGGAAGAAGGCGAGTTGCTCACCAGCCTGTCAGATAATAACCAAATGTGGGTGTATTTCAACGTATCTGAGCCCGAGTACCTGAACTATAAAACAACGGTGAAGGCAAATGAAAAAATGAAAGTGAGCCTGCAAATGGCCAATAAAGAAGTGTTCAAACACCCCGGTGTGGTAGAAACCATTGAAGCCGAGTTCAACAACGAAACCGGTAACATCGCTTTCCGCGCTACTTTCCCTAACAGTGAAGGGCTGTTGCGCCATGGTGAAACCGGCAGCATTCTCATGAAAGAGCAAATGAAAAATGCCATCATCATTCCCCAGAAAGCCACGCTGGAGATCATGGATAAAAAATACGTGTATATCGTAAATAAAGACAATGTGGTGAAATTAACCCCCATCACCATTGCGGCTGAAATACCCGACTTATATATAATCCAGGACGGCGTAACTGAAGGCGATAAGATATTGCTGGAAGGCATTCGTAAAGTGCAGGATGGTAATAAGATCACCTATGACTTTGAGGAGCCTGCCAAGGTAATGTCGCAGTTAAAGCTGGAATCGGAATAATGTAAGTACCCCAAAAAAGAAAGAACATGTTTAATATATTCATGAAACGGCCGGTCTTTGCGATCGTGCTATCCCTGGTTATCGTCTTCATGGGGATACTGGCCATCAATACCCTGCCAACTTCGCAGTTCCCCTCCATTGCGCCACCACGGGTAATCGTTAGTGTGGCGTACCCGGGCGCCAGTGCCGATGTGTTGGTAAAATCAGTGCTCATCCCCATGGAAAAAGCCATCAACGGGGTGCCTGGTATGAAGTATATGACGTCAGATGCTACCAGCGCCGGTGAGGCCAACGTACAGGTGGTGTTTGATTTGGGAACCGACCCCAACGCGGCGGTGGTAAACGTAAAAAACCGTATTGAGCAGGTAACAAACCGGTTGCCCGTACTCGTACAACGTGAAGGTATCATCGTTAACATTCTTCAGCCAAACATGTTGATGTATGTGAACGTATTCAGTACCGACAAACACGCCGATGAGAACTTCCTCTACAACTTTACCAACGTAAACAGTCTGCGTGAGCTGAGCC
>CBIMFG010001011.1:0-2765 GCA_966243125.1 uncultured Niastella sp. | reverse complement strand
GTTGTGCCCTGCACATCAAAGACCATTTGCATAGTCAGCAGGAGTCCGATGCCAAAGCGTTACGTGGCAGAACATACGAACTCACCGAATTCATGACCGATGTGTTGCAGGTAAACCACCTGCATGCCCGCTTTCCGTATAAAGTTAGTGTGCACCACAGTTGCCATGGGTTAAGAGGATTGCATTTATCGCAAATGAGCGAACTCAATGCACCCGCTTTTAGTAAACCCCTGCATTTGTTGAACCTGGTAAATGACATAGAGCTGGTGAACCTGAGCCGGCCCGATGAATGTTGTGGCTTTGGCGGCACCTTCTGCGTTACCGAAGAAGCCGTGTCGGTGAAAATGGGAAAGGACCGGGTGCTCGACCATGAGCTGGCCGGCACGCAATACATTACCTCCGCCGATCTTTCCTGCCTCATGCACCTCGAAGGCATTCTGCAGCGCAACAAAAGCAACGTACGGGTTATTCATATTGCTGAAATTTTAAACTCCTGGTCATGATGGCAACCAAAGAACACGCTGCCCTGGCAGCGGAATTTAATAAAGATGAACCGCGTGTTGACTGGCACGATAAAACCTTGTGGACGGTACGTGAACGGCGCGATCTGCGCATGCACCAGGTGCCCGAATGGGAAGCGCTGCGCGAAGCGGCTTCACAAATAAAAGAACACGTGCTCTCGAACCTGCATCAATACTTATTGCAGTTTGAACAAAACGCCCAGCAAAACGGCATTACCGTACACTGGGCGGCCGATGCCAGAGAGCATAATGAAATTATTGGTGGCATTCTGAAGCGATTGCAGATTGATAAAATGGTGAAGAGCAAAAGCATGCTCACCGAAGAATGCGGCCTGAACGAATACCTGCATACGCAGGGCATTGAAGTGGTGGATAGCGATCTGGGTGAACGTATTATTCAACTGGCTCATCAAAAGCCCACGCATATTGTAATGCCCGCCATTCACCTTAAAAAAGAAGAGATCGGCGAAATATTTCATGAGCACCTGGGCACCCCCAAAGGATTATCAGATCCGCAGGCGCTGACAGAAACCGCGCGGCAACATTTGCGCGAAGTATTTCTAACCCGCCGGGCGGCCTTAACGGGCGTTAATTTCGCTATTGCCGCCACCGGCGAATTTGTGGTGTGTACCAATGAAGGCAATGCCGATATGGGCGCGCATTTAGCCGATGTACATATTGCCAGCATGGGGATTGAAAAGCTGGTGCCCGAACGCAAACACCTGGGTATCTTTTTGCGGTTGCTGGCCCGCAGCGCCACCGGTCAACCCATCACCACCTACAGCAGCCATTTTAGTGTGCCGCGAAAAGGACAGGAAATGCATCTTGTTTTAGTAGATAAAGGCAGAACGCGTCAATTGGGGAGGGCCGATTTCAGGGCTTCCTTAAAATGCATCAAATGCGCCGCCTGTATGAACACCTGTCCGGTGTACCGGCGAAGCGGTGGGTACAGTTATCAAAATACCATCGCAGGGCCCATAGGTTCCATCCTGTCGCCTAACCTGGATATGCAGAAATACAAAAGCCTGCCCTTTGCCAGTACCTTATGTGGCTCGTGCAGCAATGTATGTCCGGTTAAAATTGACATTCACCAGCAGCTGTACAAATGGCGGCAGGTGATTGTACAGGAAGGCTATGGCGACAGCCGTAAAACCACCCTGATGAAACTGATGTCGCGCATCCTTTCTTCAAGCCGTTTGTTCCGGCTTTCAGGCGGGGCGCTGCGCTGGATGTTTAAGCATACGCCCTTTCTGGTAAACAATAAAATGAACGCCTGGTACAAACAACGCGACATGCCCCGTACGCCCGAGAATTCATTTAGCGCCTGGTACAAAAAAAATCGTCCGCAATGAGCAGAGAAAAAATATTGAATGCGGTGCTGGCCAACCAACCGCCGCTGGTTCCCTTGCCAGCTATCGACTTCTTTGAAAAAACAGGCAACCCCACCGAGCAGTTTATGGAAACGCTGGTAAACATCGGTGGCCGGGTATTTAAAATAGATCAACTGACTGAACTGGGCGCGCTGTTACCGCAGCATTTTGATAGCAGCAACAAACGCGTAATGACGAATGTGCAGGAACTCGGTAACATAGCCGAACTGATAACCACCGGTGATGATCCCCATCACCTGCAGGATGTGGAAGTAATGATCTTACAGGCGCAGTTAGGCGTGGCCGAGAATGGCGCGGTATTCATTACCGAACAGCTGATGGGGTTGCGGGTGGCCCCTTTTATTCCGCAACACCTGGCCATTGTGCTGCACGAACACACCATTGTGCCCGATATGCAGCATGCCTATGCCGCCATTGGCGATGAACGGTACCGCTTTGGTAGTTTTATTGCTGGTCCATCCAAAACAGCCGATATTGAGCAGGCATTGGTGCTGGGGGCGCATGGCCCGCGTACGATGACTATATACATACTCTCCAATTAAAAAATAAACAACCATGAGTAAAGGCATACAAATACGTAGTAACCTGAAGCAACTATACCCCGATGTGTATACGGAGGAAGCCCTGGCGGTATTGACGGCGTTGTCGCACTTTAACCAGGAAGTAAAGGCCCTGATGGCCCTGCGGATGACAAGAAGACTGGAACGCCAGCAAAATAAAAAACGCATTGGCTTTTTAGACGCTACGGGTTACATACCCGGCACCAACATAAAAGTACAGGACGCCCGCGATGGAAAGTTTGAAGGCGCGGTGATACCCAGCGATCTGCAACGCCAATGGATCCAGGGTACCG
>CBIMFG010001010.1:0-2775 GCA_966243125.1 uncultured Niastella sp. | reverse complement strand
TTAAAGGGTGAGATCTGGTTACTGGGAAACAAGCCATACAAATGAGACACATGACGGTGTTTGTCGTTGGGTTTATCCATGTCCTGCAACCACTCCTGCAACTGGCTGTATTGCCCTACCTGCATAGGCGGTAACCGTTTAATGATGGTTTGCAGGGTATCGGTAAATGCTTTATCCAATCCCAGGATGGTGGCCGAACGAGCGGCGTTTGACAACACATCAACCACCAGTTGGTTATCCATAGTAGTACCCGCGCTGATGCCCACATTGTTCATATAAGTATTCTCCGGCGACATAGAAGGCGCTACCACCAGCCAGTTATGTGTAGGTTCTGTTTGCAACACATCTACATAAAACAAAGCCGCGCCTTTTAATACGGGGTACATTTCTTTTAAAAAGGTTTTATCACCGGTAAACAGGTAATGCTGCCATAAGTGTTGGCTTAACCAGGCGCCCCCCATTGGCCACATGCCATAAAAGCCGCCATCAACGGGACCGGTTATTCGCCACAGGTCGGTGTTGTGGTGCACGTTCCAGCCGCGGGCGTGGTACATGCTGGTGGCGCTCTCCTGCCCTGTTACCGATAATTCCTTCAACATATTAAATAATGCCTGGTGCATCTCCGGCAGGGCCGTTGGTTCGGCCGGCCAGTAATTCATTTCGGTATTGATGTTGATGGTGTATTTGCTATCCCAGGGCGGACTGAGTTTATCGTTCCATTTTCCCTGCAGGTTGGCCGGCTGGCTGCCGGGCCAGGAACTGGTGATCAACAGGTACCGGCCAAACTGAAAATACATGGATACCAGGGCGGGGTCGTTGCCATTGCCAAATTCTGCAATGCGCACATTGGTAGGCTTTTTTATAGCATCGGTAACACCCAGATCGAGGCTTACGCGATCGAAATACTTTTTATATAAGGCAATGTGGGCTGTTTTGATGGCCTCGTAACTTTTACCCGCAGCCGCCTGTAACGATTGCGTTGCTTTTGCCGCCTCATTGCCACTAACATCTTTATAGTTGATGAAATTGGTACCAATGGCCACATACAACGTAAGGGCATTGGCTTTGTCAATTACAACACCCGTATCGGTAAACGAAACCTTTCCGCCTTCAGCCTTTGGCAACACCTGTACCTGGTACCGCAGCCGGCCGGTTTTGTTATTAACGGTGGAGGTAACGCCGGAGTACAGGAATTTGCCGTCCTTTGTTTGTGTGGTCACTTCTTTAAAAGGGCTTTTCATGCCTACACTGCAGCTGATGCTGCCGGGTTTGCTGGCGGTAAGGCGTACCATTATTACATTATCAGCAACCGCGGCTATAAACTCACGTTTGTAAGTTATGCCGTTGGCCTGGTAGCTAACACTGGCCACCGCTTTGCTGATGTCGAGGTCGCGCTGGTAGTTAGTAGGTTGTTGCTGATCGTTGAACCTGATGAGTAAACTACCGGCGGTTTGGTACTTCATACCATAATTAACACCGGCCGGTGCATTGCGTGGAAATGTTTTGTTAGCCAGGTCCTTCGCCTCTTTGTTCTTCCCTTCAAACAACAATTTTCTCATTTGTTGTATGGAGTCGTACACATTCGGGATAATATTATTTCCCGGTTCACCCGACCAAATGGTTTCTTCGTTTAGCTGGATCTGTTCGGTATTTACCTCACCAAACACCATGGCTGCCAGGTGGCCATTGCCAATGGGCAGGGCCTCATTCCAGTTGGTGGCTGGTTTATCGTACCAGAGCCGTAATAAATTGTTGGCAGGTTGTTGCGCAAAAAGCGAAAAGCAGCAAAGGTGTAGTAGTAATAGAAGGGCCGTTCTTTTGGCATGCATCGTTCTTATTTTTTAATCGTTGAGTGGTTAATACTATGTCGCTTTTCTGCAGCGCTTTGTATACCCCTGCTGCAATAATAGATCAAACCTGCCTGAAACCGGGTTCAGGCCGGTTCAAATATTACCACAATTCGTTGGGATTTTGCTTTTGGGCAATAAAAAGCCCTCTCGGCTAAGCCGAGAGGGCTTTTGTGATGTTTTCCCGTAGTCTCCTGACTTACGACGGGAAGCCATTAAAATGTACCGGATTGGAACGGTGGATATTGGATTTCCGGATACTGGATTTTTGGATATTGGATCTTTCAGATATTGGATTTCGGATATTGGATTTTCCCTTTCTGATATTATATCTGAACCAGTTTATCTTGAAAACATCAAGGTACCGAAACCAAGCTGGTCGTAACCGCCGCTGTTTGGACCGTAGTCACCGCCGCCACCTTCGGGTTGGGTTGTATTAACTCCCAGCAGGGTGTAAGGTGCTGTCATACCTTTACGTTTTACATAGTGGTTATAAATTACTGCCCACATAGGACGAACAGTACCACGGCTATCGGTGCTTATTTCAGTTTGCACAATGGTAGTATCGCAATCGGGATATGGATAATCATGGAACGGTACCGGCTTCATTGCAACATTGTATTTGGCTACATATTCAGATGCCTTCAATACCGCATTGTTGTTAAATCCATAAAAGTCATCACCCTGATTCCAGGCCATTTCACAAATGGTGCCCAGGTATGCCATTACCAGCGTGGCGTGGCCCTGGTCGCGGCCGCTTTCCTGCAACTGGCCCAGTTCACCCTCATTCGTTTTATGAAAATAATTAATAGCGTTGCGGAGGTTTCCGTTACCGGCGCCGTGCTGGAAGTAATTCACCGCTTCATTATATAAGCCGCGGTTATCGCAAAGAATGCCGATGGCCATAATAGAAGAGATATTACCCAGG
>CBIMFG010001009.1:0-2776 GCA_966243125.1 uncultured Niastella sp. | reverse complement strand
CCGAAGCCGGTGATGTATTTATAAAAACCTATTGTCCGAAGTTTTTTGTGTTGTGTGGCAGCGCCAGCTGGAATACAGACGGTACTATCACGCTGGGAACTGCCGAGGGCGGGCGCAAGATCGTTTTGTATGTGCTGAACGATTTCAGAACAAAAGCCATGGCAGATTATATGCCTGCTGACTCTAATACAGTTAAGCAATTATTTCACACCATAGAACACGAGTTTGGTCATATCCTTCATCAAAATGTACTGTACCCCGAGGATTTTAAGCGGATCACACCTGGATTTTACACCGCCAATTGGAACAATGTGTCTGACAATGCTGCCCGGCGGGATGGTTTTGTAACGGCTTATGCCATGTCGGCCCCCGACGAAGATTTTGTAGAAATGATCTCGATGATGCTCATTGAGGGGCGGGCCGGGTTCAATAAGATCGTCAATTCCATTCCGGCCGGCACCAGCATTAATAATATTACGCAAGCCGATGCTATAGCTAAGCTGCGTAAGAAAGAAGCCATGGTGGTAGCCTACTTCAAAGATGTATGGTCAATTGATTTTTATAGTCTGCAGACGCGCGTTAGGGCGGCTGTTGATGAATTGATAAAATGAGGTGGTGAGTGGTGAGCGGTGAGTGGTGAGTGAGCTTGCGAAAGTGCGGCCGTCTGAAAAATAGGAAACCTACTCACCACTGACCACTGACCACTCACAAAAAAAGCAACTTATGAAAAGAACAATACACATAATTCTCCTATCGATCATCATAACATCCTGCCGCAAGGATAAAAGTCCTTTCGATAAAGATGTTGACGATCGTATAAACGAACAACTGGGTAGTTATCAAAAGGTGATCACAGGGGCGGCTGATGGCTGGACGGCCACCCTGATCACCAGACTGGGAAATACCTATAGTTTTTATTTCCGGTTCAATGAAAGCAACCGCGTATTTATGTTGTGCGATTTTGATACTGCCACTGCCAGTGTATTGAAGGAAAGCAGCTACCGGTTAAAATCACTCCAACAACCCTGTTTGTTGTTTGATACTTATAGCTACGTGCATAAGCTGGCCGATCCTGATGCCAGTGTGAATGGTGGCATTTATGGCGGTGGTTTGTTATCGGATTTTGAATTTTCTATTGACACTTGTACGGTAGATAGCATTAAACTCACCGGTCGTTTGAATGGCACCACCGCTATTTTGCGAAAAGCATCTGCACAGGAACGTGCCGCCTGGGAAAACAAACAGGTACGTAATAACCTGGTTGGGTTAAACAACCTGGGCAAGATCCTGAATTATTTTAAACGACTTACTTATAACGGTACGGAATATGAGATCCAGCTCAATTCCACTTTTAAAGAAGCGATCATCACCTGGAAGGATGCTTCCGGCACCGTGCATACGATTGCCACACCCTATTTTATTTCAACGACAGGAGTGGAGTTCACTACTCCGGTAGTAAATGGAAGTACTACCATTACAGGCTTTACAACTATTGGATTTAATTCAACAACGAATACAGTTCAGGTACGGGTGAATAACACGGAAGCCACAATTGCCGGGGCGGTAAGACCTGTGAATCCCGATTTACAGGCTGCCCGGCGTTGGTGGCAATGGGGCGCTGATGCACAGCGCTATTGGTTTTCCTGGAACGGCTTTCATGTAAATGGAGTAGAGGATGCGTTTAATTTGAAAACGCTGAAGACCGATACCTCGCGGTATTATTATCTCACTTACTGGCCGGGTGTGCAGCCCACTACAGGAGCGCCTTTTGATGCGCTGCTCCCATTCTATTATTTCCCAGCCATCAATGACATTGACTTTACATATGGCACGGCGCCAAAACCGACATTTCAAACAGATGGCCGGGTTACGTTCACTTTGTTGGGCGACCTCACCATAGGGCCTTACCCAACAACCGGTCCTGCAGCCAAAGTAAAAGAACAATTTATTATCAGCAATGGCTACTGGTTTGTACAAACCGGTGAGAACAGTTATGACATGGTGAGTGCGAAGGATGGGAGGACGTGGATTACGTGGGAACATTAGCCGTAAGCTGTAAGCTATAAGCCGTAAGCCGTCGCGGTAACTCTGAACTCTGAACTCTGAACTCGGAACTCGGAACTAACATAGAACTAAGAACATAGAACTATAAAACTACTGCTCCATGAGAAAAGGCTACTTAATATTATTACTGCTCTTTGTAGCATTCCAATCAAAAGCCCAGGTAGATATTACCATTGGCACGGGTACTACGGGTCACGACTCGCAAACATATCCCTGTCCCATTCAGGACTGGTTTGAAGGCGCCCGTGCCCAATACTTATACCAGGCAGCTGAGCTAACGGCTGCGGGCATGGGACCGGGTACCATCAGCTCCATCAAGTTTAATGTGCTTGACCTGAATGGTGCGGGTATCACGGAAAAAATGGTGATTAAGATCGGTGGCACTGCGGTGGCTACCTTATCAACCAACAGCTGGGACGATTTTACGGGAACGCCTGTTGAAACAACGCCTGTAGATTACCAGGCAGTAGTTGGTAGCAATGTATTTAGTTTGCCAACGCCGTTCTTCTGGAACGGTACCGATAATATTCTTATAGAAATTTGTAATGGTGACCCGGGCAATACTACAGGAACCTGGTTTACAGAAAATCCTACCATTGCCTGGACGACGGGTTTGTTGTTCAATGGCTCACATACTTATATCAGCGATAACCAGGGTAGTTTATGCGGCACTACCAATACTACCAATACGGGTTCGCAAACAACGCGTCCC
>CBIMFG010001008.1:0-2777 GCA_966243125.1 uncultured Niastella sp. | reverse complement strand
ATCATCTATGATTTCATTCATGTGAAAACAAATTAAGTGATGAAGATAAGTACTGGTATTTAAAGAACTGTATGGCCGTTGGTTTTCCTTCACTGGCTGAAGGGTTTGGTTTGCCACTCTTGGAAGGCATGTATTTTGGTAAACCGGTATTCATTGCCACAAACACCAGCCTGCCCGAATTGGGAGGTGGCCTGGCCTATCACTTTGATAATTTCGACCCGGAATATATGCAATCGGTCTTTGAAAAAGGCATGCAGCATTATGAACAAACAAAGCCGGTTAAAGCCCTTCATGAAAGGGCATTGCAATTCACCTGGGATAAGAACGCGGCCGGTTATTTAGCCATTTACCGGAAATTATTCGATGCTCAAAACAAGTAACTATGACGCACTTATCCGTTGTTATTATAACTTTTAATGAGGAGAAAAATATTGGCCGCTGCCTGGAAAGTGTAAAGGAAGTGGCCGACGAAATTATTGTGGTAGACTCACTTTCTACCGATGGCACAAAAGCCATTTGCGCTTCTTACAACGTTACCTTCATTGAACAGCGGTTTCTGGGTTACATTGAGCAAAAGAACTTTGCATTGAACCGCGCCACGCATGACTATGCGTTATCGCTCGATGCCGATGAATGCCTTACCGAAGAATTGCGGAAAAGTATTCTTATAGAAAAACAAAAAGGACTTACGTTCGATTGTTACAGAATGAACCGGCTCAGTTCATTTTGTGGTCAATGGATAAAACACGGTACCTGGTACCCCGATAGGAAAGTGCGCCTCATAAACCGGATGAAAGGAAAATGGGGTGGAGAGAACCCGCACGATAAAATAGAAATGAATGAGGGCGCCACCCTGAAGCAGATAAAGGGCAATATGTTGCATTATACCTACGATACCATTGACCAGATACTGGAACAAACCAACAAGTTTACCACCATACAGTCAAAGGCCATGTATGAACGGGGAAAAAGAGCCAATTGGATCAAACTGGTTATTAATCCCTTTATCGCTTTTATTTCGGGTTATATTTTCAAACGAGGCTTTCTCGACGGGTACAATGGCTTTATTATTGCCCGCTACGCCTCACACGCCACACTGGCTAAGTACGCCAAACTCTTACACCTGCAGCGGAAAAATAAGCGCTAAGCCCTTGCTGAATGCAGAATTTTAATATATATAGCAGTAAAAATTTTTCGTTGTATTTTTGTGGCCGTAATTCATTTGCTATGGCAAGAGGAAGTTTGATCCTGATTTTATTGCTGTTGTTGTTTCTTTTACCTGCCGATTTGTCGGCTCAATGCTCCATTTGCACAAGAACCGCTCAACAATTAGGCGAAAGGCCTGCCAAGGCCCTGAATTTGGGAATTGTTTACCTGGGGCTTACTCCATTTTTAATTATCGGCTATATTGGTTATCGCTGGTGGAGAGACAATGGTCAGTAATCGCTTTGTATGATTTCATCAGGCATATCGGGTAACTACCTTATACAGGTTAAACTGGTTATTCAGGTAGGCTGTTCTTATTTCTACAAAAAGCTCACTCAATTTAATATCCTGCATACGCTTGTTCTGTATCAGGTGCCAGGCGCGCTGAGCCATTAACTGGATCTTTCTTTCCACCTGTTGTGATTGTTGCTGGTGATTTAAAATGGCGGTCAGTAATGCGCTTATACCTTGCTTTTGGTGTGCAATTGTTTTTAACACCGGTATTTTATTTGGTTGCAACGATGAAAGCGCTACCAGGTTTTTCATCAGCTGGTCTGCCAGTGGCCGGTCAGATTTATTAACAACGAATATATCGGCAATCTCCAGCAAACCGGCTTTCATTGTTTGAATGTCATCGCCAGCTTCAGGCACCAGCACTACTACAGTAACGTCGGCAAGGCCGGCTATTTCTACCTCGCTTTGGCCTACGCCCACGGTTTCCACTATTATAAGATCAACCGGTGTAGCTTTCAATAATTCAGTGATCTCAATTATTCTGGGGTGAAGGCCACCCAACGAGCCCCTGGTAGCAAGGGAGCGAATAAAAACATTGGGGTGGTTATACCATTCACTCATGCGAATGCGGTCGCCTAACAGGGCGCCCAAATTAAAAGGGGAGGAAGGATCAACGCATAATACGGCCACTTTTTTATTGTCCTTTACCAGCTCTGCAATAAGCGCATCGGTCAACGTACTTTTGCCGGCACCGGGCGGGCCGGTAATGCCAATAACAGGAACTGCCGAGGTGGGTAATGCCTGCAGAAATTCATCATATCCCGGTATTGCATTTTCAATTAAAGAAATGCACCGGGCCGTAGCCTTTATATCGCCCTGTTGCATCTGCTTTAATAACTGTTCCCAGTTCATGTACAAAGAATTTATTATGCGGGTTAGTTACTGATCTTATCAGCATACTTTTTATCTAATGTTGCCTTCAACCAGGCCGCCGGAACATTTATAATGCAGCTGCATGGTGCTTTGTTATCCTTGCATTCAACACATTGTTTGTCCAGCACAAATACCTGTGCATTGGCGCCAAGTGGCGCCCAGCGCCCCGGGTGAACCGGCCTCATGGGTGGATAGATGCCTAATGCATCTTTACCAAGTACCGCAGCAATATGAAGGGGCCCTGTACTATTGGCCACCAGGCCATCGCACTGATTTATAAAAGCTATAAACTCAGGCAACGTCATGTTGCCGGTAATGTCTGTAACCCTGTTGCCGGCTTTATCAAACAGCCATTGCAGGTGTTCTTTTTCTTTGGCCGTACCTGAAATAAAAATATTGAATTT
>CBIMFG010001007.1:0-2785 GCA_966243125.1 uncultured Niastella sp. | reverse complement strand
GTGCCCGGCGTATTTACAGTGCCTAAAGGGTTTTGTGGCCCGTTGTTGTTATACCAAACCGCATCGTATATATTGGTAAAGGGTTGCCCGTTGCCACTGGTAATGGCAGGTACAAACGTGTAGATGTTATAAAAGTTATCGCGTTGCCGGAATTGCAGTAAAGTACCGCCGCTCACATCGAGTTGTTGTTTGAAGAAAGCGGGTTTGTAATGTAAGTTGGCATTTAGGTCGGTTGACTTTTCTGTATTGTGCAGCCAGGTTCTGCTTAATGGCGCCAGCAGCACGGGCGTTTGATGCACTTCATTATCTGCGCCTACAATTCTTCCGGTATTGGCAGTTAGTTCGGCCCGGTCGGGGTAATTGCCGGCTGCAATGGAATATACGGTTGACCAGTTGAAAGAAAACTGTTGATTGAATTGATGCTCGCCCTGCAAATTCAGGTGCTCGATGCTTTGGCGATACATGCGCGAACGTTGCAGGATGGCTATGCGGCCTGTACCTGGCCCGGTGCGGCCTTCCACCAAACTGGTATCAACGGCATCGCGGGTTTCTGCATCCAGTTTGTTTACATACAATTGATAGAATCGTAACTGATGCCTTGCATTAAACCTATAGTCAAGCGCGGCATACATATTTTTTCGGGTGCTGGTAGTAGAAAATTGGCGTTTTACATAATCGGTAATGCCGGGTGTATTGTTGGCCTGGGGTTCGTTGTTTTGCAGCATAAGAAAACCATCTGCACCGGTGTGCATATTCTGCAAACCGCCCATTACCAGTACGCCGAGTTTTTGTTTCAGCAACCGTTTCGACCAACTGATATTTCCATACACATCGGGGAGGGGATGTTGGGAATGAAAATATAAATTGTCCCGGGAAAAATCGGTAGCACCGGCTACATGTTCAGGGCCATAGCGCTCGTACGGAGATTGTTTTTCAACAACCCTGGTTTTAAAATCCAGATAAGGCCTGTTAAAAAAAAGCTGGCTGTAACCGGTAGCCAATTGAATGGAGAAAGTTTTTTGCTCCGGAACCAGACGGGTTACAATATTCACCAATCCGCCAATAGCGTCACCAGCCATTTCAGGCGTTAATGATTTATATACTGCTACATGATCAATGAGGTTGGCGGGAAACAGATCGAGCGACAAATAACGATTGCGGTCATTGGGGCTGGGAATGGTCATGCCATTTACAGTGGTATAACTGTATTTGGGGTCCATACCACGGATAACTGCTTTGCCGGGCGTGCCGGTTTCATCGCGCAGTACAGATACGCCACTTACGCGTTGCATCATATCGGCCACGGTAACATCTGATGACCGTTCAATAGATTCCCGGGTAATAATATTCACCAGCGGTACGGATGTTTTCTCCAGCATACTGCTGCGCACCATATCAGTATGCGCCTTGCTGCTTACCACTTTCACCGTATCAAGCTGTGCAAAAACAGGGTGGCCGCATAGCATGCCAGCCACCCCAATAATAATTATACACTTGTATGCCAGGTTCATTAATGCTGATTCCCTTTGTGGTCCTGCTGAAATGCGCCTATATCTATACCCGGCAGGGTAATTTCTGTGGCGCCATACACCTCATCAACTTTTACAACGCCAAGCGGCGTGAACTGGGTATAACCTTTACCAAGAGCAGGGGAACCCAATGCCAGGTGAAAATCGTAGGTACCTACATAATCATGACTGATAAAATCGAAACCTGCCGCTACGGGTAGTGGGAAATTTACAAATTTTGGATTGTTAGCGCCGGGAGTAGTGCCATTGCCGCCATTGATATCACCTTGTTTTGCCGCCGTTATATAACCAGCTGGTAAAAACTGGGTGGTGATATTGGTGTTATCGCCATAGTTATAGGTATACCCATAATTTACATTGGGCAAATCGGCAGTAGATGCGATAGCCAGCCCGAACGCGCAGTTCACCAACAGGTTGTTGTAACTGTTGCCGCGACCCTGGCTTTCAAAATCAAGTGAACCGCCTTCGCCTACTTTTGCCTGACGGTAACCGGTATTTACAATCGTATTGTTATACATGTTCATGTTGGCCTGTGGCGACAAACCACCGGCATTAGCCGATTTAAAAGCATTCCCGGTTCCACCCACTACCAGATTGTAGGCAATATCACCCACACTGCCGCTTTTTACGTTCACACATTCTCCAGCCTGAAACCCTACTTTTTCAAATGTATTACGCATGATCTCGTATTTGCAACCGGCCACGCGCACCATGTCGTCAAAAGAACCATACAACCAGCTATCTTCCAGTACGAAGTTACTGTTGGGGTTTTGTAAAAAAATGCCATAGCGTGCTTTGTTAGGCCGGGGATCGGTAGCAGGGGCCAAACCGCCCAGGTATTCGAGCCGCGCCCATTTAATAATAATATCGCCGGCGGTTGTGCCACCCTGTATGCCGCCCCAGTATCCTTTAAAGGCCGGGTCGGTATTGGGGTTTTGTGGATCTTTCGCGGGGTCAGAACGAAGCGCTGGATCCAGCACCGTAAACACCACCGGTTTGTCTTTGGAGCCCAGCACAATTAATGTTCCGTTCACCTTTATACCCGGTGCATGATTTTGCGTACCAATGGCTGTAGCGCCGGTTGAAGGTCCCGCAAAATATACTTTTACGCCACTTTGTATTAATAAAGTATCGCCGGTATTGATGGTGGCATCACCATAATCACTGTATAAATAATAAGTGCCGCCAGCTTTTAAGGTGCCTTTAATGGCTCTTCCATTGGATGCGTTCTTGGTATTGAGCGTATCACCTTCATT
>CBIMFG010001006.1:0-2787 GCA_966243125.1 uncultured Niastella sp. | reverse complement strand
CTTTTCACCTTCACCCGGTTGGGTAAAGTCCTCCTTTATGTACTTAGGTGAAACAAACCGGCCATTGTTGGCGAAGATGCTATACATACCGGTGAGCTCTTCAAGGGTGGCACCACAACCGCCCAATATCATAGAGAGGCCCAGCTTACGCTGGTCTTTTTTTACCTGTTGAAAATTACAAACGGCCAACTTATCAATAAAAGGCGTTATGCCCAGCCATTGTAAACCTTTTACTGCCGGAATGTTAAGGGAGTGTTCCAGTGCATACTCCATAGTAACATAACCGTTGAATTGTTTGTCGTAGTTCTCCGGCGCATAGCCACCATAGTTAACGGCCACATCGGTAATGATGGCTTTGGGCGTCATTAATCCTTCATCAATACAAAGCCCGTATAACAATGGTTTCAGCGTGCTGCCGGGCTGGCGAATGGCGTGAGCGCCGTTTACCTGCCCCGCATCAATGGTATCGGTGAAGTTGGCCGACCCTACATAGGTGATCACGTTATGGGTTTGGTTATCGATGATGATCACCGCGGCATTGCGAATGTTTTTAAGCGTGAGAATGCGGGAATAATCGGCTACCAGTTTTTCGGTCTTTAACTGGGTATTTAATTCAATGTTGGTTTTAATTATATCGCCACCCTGTTGTTTCAGCTTCCAGGCCAGGTGCGGGATCAGTTGCGGAACAGTACCGCGTGTAGCATTGAGCGGTTCGCTTAAGGCATCGGCAATTTCTTTTTGGGTGAACACCTTGTCTTTGGCAAATTGTTGCAACCAGCGATTGCGTTCCTGTACAATGCGATTGTTGTGTTTACCCATTACCAATGACGATGGGCGGTTGGGGATAATAGAAAGCGCGGTGATCTCGGCCAGCGACAGGTGATCGGGATTCTTTTTAAAGTAAAGGATAGAAGCCGACTTTACGCCTTCAATGTTGCCACCATACGGCACCAGGTTCAAGTAGAGCTGCAGGATCTCGTTCTTGCTGTATTTATGCTCCAGCTGCAGGGCCCGGAACATTTCAACGATCTTATTCAAATATGTTCTGCCTTTTGGTTCCAGCGCACGCGCTACCTGCATGGTAATGGTAGAGGCGCCGGAAGTACGCTTTAAGCGAAATATGTTTTTGGCAAAAGCGCGGCCAACAGCCAGTGCATTAATGCCGGGATGCCGGTAAAAGTATTTGTCTTCTTTTTCAATAATGGTTTTGCGCAGCAGCGGTGATATTTCTTCCAGCTCTGTTTTCATGCGCCATTTCTCATCTTTGGTAAGAAAGGCATGCAATACTTCCCCTTTGCTATCGGTAATAATGGTGGAATATTCAATGTTATCGGGCAGCGGGAATACCCAGTTAAGCGAGAAGAAAAGAACGATACCAATAAAAATGGAAAGTAACAACCGTTTACTCCATTTGTATGCTACCTGGGCATAACGGTGGCGGGGACGGCAGGTTATTATACGATTAACAAATTGCTGTATGGTTTTTCTGTTTGGGGTTTTCATGTGTGTTAGTTCGCCTTGTTCACGTGGCAAAAGCACTTTAATAACAAATTAACATGCGGAGCGAATAAATTGATTGTAACTTTCGGTTACAATTTCAAATCTATGGCTTCGTCAAGCCTTCCTCCGTAGTTTCCTTGCTAATTTCCGGTTTTCTTTCAATCAACAAAAGGAACATTCCAATATTTAATTCCTTTTTGTATTTTAACGCCTTCAACCCGTTCCGGATTGTTGTTTGGAATTGGTTTAGGCCTAACCACGCTAATACTTTTAACCCTATATGCGCAAGCAATTGATCGCGCTGACTACAATAGGCGTTTTTGTGCTATCAATAATAGCCGCCTGTAATCGTAGCGCAGTTTCCCTTAGCTATACCAATGCCAAAGGTGAAGTACAATCACTCGGTAATCTGGTATTCCGCTTTGATAAATCCCTTGTTCCTGATTCGTTGTTGAACAACTGGGATTCTACTGAGTACATTTCTTTTGAACCAAAGATTGCCGGTCGTTTTCGTTGGGAGCACCCAGATGAACTGGTGTTCTCACCTGCACAACCGCTGTCGCCTGCTACCAGTTACACTGCCAAGCTCTCTGGCGATCTGCTGGACCATAGCAAATATGGCAAGCTCAACAAAGGTGAGGAAATCAGTTTCTTTACTCCTTACCTACAACTGGACAATACCAACGTAACCTGGATGCTGCCCGATCAGCACTCCACTACAGCATACCCACAGGTTGATCTGTATTTTAACTATGCTATTAGTCCGGCTACCATTAAAGATAAAATAAACCTGGAAGTAGGTGGCAAGCCATTGAAGTATAGTATTATTACAGAAGGCCCCGACAGCCGCATTTCTCTGCGCGTTGCGGGTTTGAAGCTGGAAGACAAAGACCTGGAAGCTAAAGTAAGCCTTGAAAAAGGACTGGTGCCCGATGGTGGCGTGAATGGTACCAAAGATGCCATCGAAAACAAAGTGTTCATCCCTTCTCCTTATAATCTTACCATTAATGATGTGCGTGCCGAACACGATGGGTTAACCGGAACGGTGTATGTGCGTACCAGTCAGCAGGTGGTAATGGAAAACCTCGCTTCCCTTATTAAGTTTGAGCCCTCGGTAAAGTTTTCGGTTCAACAAACAGAAGATGGCTTTACCATAAGCAGTGAGAATTTTGATGCAAGTAAAAGTTATGTTTTAAATGTCAATAAAGGCGTACGCGGCCGCATTGGTGGCGTATTGCGTGAACAATATAGTAACAACGTAGTATTTGGTGAACTGGAACCTTCCTT
>CBIMFG010001005.1:0-2791 GCA_966243125.1 uncultured Niastella sp. | reverse complement strand
GGTGAGTGGGTTCGCGAAAGTGCAGCTGTCTGAAAATCGGGAACCCACTGGTTAACTGGTTAACTGGTTAACTGATCAACTACCTGCCCATACCGCCAATGCTCCACATACCGTCCATCTTTCAACTTCACCATATCAATACAATGCATGGTAATACGTTGATGGGTGGGCGGATTATTTAAGAAAACACCTACCTGAATACCAGAGATGGCTTTGCGCGTTACCACGGTATCCCCTTCTGCTATCTGCTCAAAGATCTCCACCTTTATCGCTGTTAATGCTTTGTGCAATACATCAACGATGTAATCTTTGATCCCCTCCCGCCCTGCGGGAATGTTTAGGGTGGCCGCGCTGCGGTTCACAAAATCAACCGCAACAATTTCTTCAAATGCCTGGATGTTGCCCTGCTCAATAAACTCCTTGTTGAAACGGGTTACCACTGCTTTGTTCTTTTCCTGTAATGTATTCATATAATAAAGGTAGCATCAGGGGCAAAGGCCATGGTAACGCTAACGGCTCAGATAATTGTTTTTTTAGATCAACCCTGAATTTGAGTCAGTTATATTTTTTTTAAAAAGTTTTTCCACATTGCGTAGGGTGGCTCTATCATTTAGGTACATATATAAGTAGTATGGATAAGCAAACATTTCTCAGGATGTTGGATAAGTACCAGGATGGCACCGCCAGCCCTGTGGAAAAAACATTGATAGAAGAATATTACCGCCGCCTGGAAAAGGCAGGCACTACTGAACTCTCTACCGAAGAAGAGATCGCGTTAAGACAAGCGATGTATAGAAATATAACTGCCAACATGGAAGAACGGGCCACACCAGTGGTTTCCTTCAGAAGAAAAAACTATGGCATGGCAGCAGCGGCAGCGGTATTGTTAATAGCTATAGGCAGCGGTGGTTATTACTGGTTGTATAAAAACCAGGCAACACAGCCACACGCCAACATAACAGGAAAAACAAAATCGCCCGACCTGCCACCAGGAAAAGACGCTGCCACGCTTACCCTGGCAGATGGCCGCACGATTATCCTGGATTCAGCCAGTGGCACTATTTCCAAACAAGGTGGCGCAACCGTAATAAACCTGAACGGGCAGGTGTCTTATGCCAAAACAGGCGACAAAAACGAACAAACAACAGTAGTATATAACACTATCACAACTGCAAGAGGTAACCAATATCAGCTGATATTGGCAGACGGATCAAAGGTATGGTTGAACTCGGCCAGCTCGCTGCGCTTCCCTACCTCTTTTACCGGTAACAAACGCGAAGTGGAACTGGATGGAGAAGGCTATTTTGAAATAGCCACCCTCCAACTCCCCGCCAAAGGCGGGCACGCGCCTGGGCAAAAAATGCCTTTTCATGTAAAAACAAACAACCAGGATATTGAAGTACTGGGCACGCACTTTAACGTGAATGCCTATAAAGATGAAGAAACGACAAAGACGACGTTGCTGGAAGGAAAAGTTAAAGTGGTGAATGATCAATCGTCAATGGTCAATGGAAAAACAGCCATCCTGCAACCAGGAGAACAGGCTGTACTAAAGGGTAATTCACCATTCACCATTGACCATTCGCCTGATCTGGATCAGGTAATGGCCTGGAAGAATGGCTGGTTTGAATTTGACAATACAGATATTAAAACCATTATGCGCCAAATAAGCCGCTGGTACGATGTTGACGTGCGTTATGAAGTGAAAACAAATAACGAAACATATGGCGGCCGTATAAGTCGTAACCTAAATCTTTCTAACATTCTTAAGATGTTGGAGACTTATGGTGTTCATTATAGGCTGGAAAATAAAACACTGATCGTAGTTAAATAAAAGAACTGATGTAGATACCCGGACACTAAGGACGACGAACAAGCATTACAATTAGGCAATAGGCAGAAGGTTTTGTGGGGTTGCAAGGGGTTTTAACAATTGAGAGAACAGTGCATCAATCAACTATCAGGCATATATACTGCAGTCATTGCATTGCCGGATGTTTTATTGCCGATTGTAATTGCGAACATTGACCATAGACAAGCTTTGTACAAAAAAATTGCCGCTTCGTGGCCAGACGAAACGGCGGTGTTCAGTAATAATAAATAAGTCTGTTGAGGAATCATTTATTCAATCACCAAACCAAACAAAGTTATGCAAATAACTGCTATAATCCGTTTACGTAGATATACGAACGGGTTAATCTCCTGGTATGCCAGCCAGGAAATGCACAAACTGCTTAAGGTCATGAAGTTAACAACATTGCTGTTATTCATCACATGCTTGCACGCAGTTGCCCATACCAGTGGGCAAACTGTAACCTTGTCGCTAAAGAACGTACCTGTACAAAAGGTGTTCAAAGCGGTATCAAGGCAAACGGGTATGTCTATCGTGTACTCTGAAAACCTGTTTGAAGGGCTTGACCCGGTTACGATCAACGTAAAGAACGCTTCCATTAAAGACGTTTTGCAACAGTGTCTTACCGGCGCCCCCTTTGACTATAACATGCAGGGTAACACCGTAGTGATCAGAAAACGTTCTGTTGTAGAAGTTCTTAATACACCACCGCCCCCACCCGTACCCATCAGAGGAAAAATAGTGAACGATAAAGGCGAACCTATCTCCGGCGCCAACGTTCAGGTAAAAGGAACAAAAAAAGGCGCCAGCACCAACGCAGAAGGAGAATTCACCATCGATGCCGACAAAGGCGACGTGCTTATAATCACAAACATTGGCTATGCTACCCGGCAAATAACCCTTACCGATACAAAATCATTAAACATAACGCTTACTGTA
>CBIMFG010001004.1:0-2795 GCA_966243125.1 uncultured Niastella sp. | reverse complement strand
CCACCCCGCATATAAATTGTGCTACCGGCTGTAATGGTAGCAAGCGCATTCGCTAAGGTAGTAGGTGCTGAAATGGAAGTGCCGGAATTAGCTGCACTTCCCGAAGGAGAAACATACAGATCCTGGGCATAGGAACCCAAATAAACCGAGAGTAAGGAAAACAATAGCAATAGCATTTTTTTCATAAAACAAGCTTTAATTAAAGTATAAAAATGCGGAACGCTAAACGCTCAAGGCTGAACGCTTCTTCCGTAAAACATTTTGCATCAGGCATTATTAGGCAATAGAGTGACCCATAGTTTTATTCAAAAACTATGGAGAGTATGTTAAACGCGAAACACCAATACGAGGACCTGCCAGCTGTAGCGAAATGCAAACAGCCAAAAACCTGCGTTAAGCGTTACGCGTTAAGCATTAGGCTTTAAAGTAATTGGGCCGGATTTTAAAAACTAACTGGGTAATTGAAGAAAAAAATTCTGGGGGAATGGGTAATTATAAACTATAGGAAAGTTAAAAAGAAGTGAAATACCACAAGGCCCTTAAAAGAGATTTTTTTACGCAAACGTTCCCGGAAGCGTGTGCCATACAATTAACTATCGTTCAACAACAACCGTGAAAATACGGTCCCTAACGAGCAATAATATCCTAAGCAACTTAATCAAGCTATTGATATTGGCTGGTTTACCCGGCAAAACACATTTAGCAGAAGGTTCATAAAGCTCGTAAAAACCACAATTCTTCAGTATTCCTTAACAACCTGCTGCCACAAATCCCTTATAAATTCTTTATGTTAATGTGAATGATGTCTATTTAATTGAAAATGAATGCGTCTTACCAGTGCTGGCATACCCTTTAACATTTACCGAATTTATGGCACGCCTTTTTCAAATATCTATCAGGTGATATATGATCACCATTCAATAACCTTAAAAATCGAAGATCATGAAACGGATATTTTACACAACCACAGCAATAGTAATAAGTGCAGCCATGCTGGTATCGTCATGTAAGAACAACGATAACAAACTGGAGTCGGGTAGTATACCTGTAACACCAAATTCCATTTCTCAATCGGAGTATAATGAGTATAAAGAATGGAAACAACAACAGGAAACAAAAACAGCTCCGGCAACACCGCCAACGGTTGTGGTGCATAAACACTATACAGTAAATAAAACGACAACAGCGCCAGTTGCGCAAAAAACTAAAAAGAAAGGCTGGAGTAAAGCGGCAAAAGGAACAGCAATTGGTGCGGGTGTAGGTGCTGCAGCCGGTGCCATTATAGTTAAAAAGAACCGGGCCTTAGGCGCCGCAGCAGGGGGTGTATTGGGTGGTGGCGTTGGTTATGGTGTGGGCCGCTCAATGGATAAAAAAGATGGAAGATATTAGGTTCTTAAAATAAACAAGCCCTCCCATATTGGGAGGGCTGTTATTATTTGGTTTAATGGAATGAGCGTGTTTTAACTACAATAAAATCAAGTTTTAGGCCACTTGCACCTGCTTTATCAGCGTCAATAACATATTATTTAAATCTGCAAAGGGTGCGTCTTTAGCGACAAATCCGTCTGCCCCCAATTGTATTCCCTTATTAATATATATGCTGCTGTCTTCCATTGAAAAGAAAATGATCTTCATGGCCGGCCAGTCCTTTTTTAAATGAACGGTGGTTTCTAACCCATTCATTACCGGCATGTTAATATCCAGTACACATATATCGGGCGTATGGCTTTCATGTAACTTATCAAGGAACTGTTGCCCATTCTCGGCTTCTATAACTACATTGTAACCCAATGATTTAAGCCGGAATTTAACGCTTTCACGAATAAGGGCATTGTCATCTACAACGGCGATAGTAATAGGGTGTTCTTTTTTCATAGTGACTTCTTTTTTCTTTGTTTCAAACTACACAAATCGTTGATTGGGGGTTTTACCAGGGTTGTCCTACACAAAAAGGCAAGACATTCCCTTTATTACTAATACACCGAAGTGAAGAGTACGACAAAAGATTATTTCAGAAAGGCAAAAAATGAATAGTTTTCCGTTTTCCAATAAGTAATTGTACCTAAAAATTCAGGCATCGCAACATCAATTTCGCTTATGCGCCTACCCCAACTGCACGGATAAGCGTTTTTTCTCCGAATCGTTTTTTTACACTATCGATCGCCTGATACAGTTTGATCATTTCCTGAGTGTCTTCAAATAAGCTGATCTGGTAATTCCCCGGAATGAGGTGAGTAAACCGGATACCCAATAACCTGATGAGTAATCGCCGTTCATACAACTTATTGAACAGCTCCTTAGCTGTTTGCAATAAAACATGGTCGGCATTGGTATAGGGAATGGTAATTTGTTTGGTAAAAGTTTCAAAATTCGAGTACCGAACTTTCACGGTTACGCAACCGGTGAGCTTGCTTTGCTGCCGCAGTTGAAAAGCAATTTCTTCTGTCATTCGCACCAGTTGGCTATGCAGGAAATGGGTATCTATGGTATCTGTTTGAAAAGTACTTTCTGTAGAAATTGATTTCTGTTCATGATAGGGTACCACCGGCGTTTCATCAATGCCGTTTGCCTTTCGCCAGAGATCAATACCCGATTTTCCCAATAAATTCTCCATCATTTCCATGGGTATCTCACTTAACACTTTTACTGTTTCAACCCCCATCTTTAACAGCTTGTACCCGGTTTCCTTGCCTACTCCGGGTATTTTTACAATACTAAGCGGCGCCAAAAACGACTTTTCGTTGCCAAATGGTATTTCCAGTTGTCCATTGGGTTTTACCTCGTTGGTAGCTACT
>CBIMFG010001003.1:0-2796 GCA_966243125.1 uncultured Niastella sp. | reverse complement strand
CCTGCGCCTGGCTATACCACCATTACAGCCAAACTGGTAAATGGCAACACCACCCTTGCCACCGGACAGGATGAACTGTACGCCGTACAACTAAATACCACGGGCATTCCGCAGGAAGTACAGCTGGCCGATACGAGCGGTGTGCTCAGCAATTATTTTAACAGCATTGGGTTCAACCAATTTAAAAACTACTGCGGCGGCAAACCCGAAGGCAAAGTGCTGGTGATTGGTTCCTTTGAACCACAACAAACCGGTAATCCCCTGGTAACCGATATATTGGAATGGGTGAATAATGGCAATACTTTGGTAGTAGTAAACAACAGCGAACATTGGGCCGATCACCTCTCAAAAAAAGAAGTGTTCGATTATCGCGGTGCAAAAGTGCTGGGCACATCCTGGTACGGCGGTAATTATTTTTCCAAACAACATGCATTGTTCAATGGCTTGCCACAAGCAAATGTATTTAACTGGGAGTACCAATGTTTTGCAACGTATAATAAAAACCGGTTGGGTCTGCGTTTAAATACCGGCAACTGTGTGGTAGCTTGTGTAAGCGATCATAAACCAGAAGTGTATTCAGCCTTACAGATTATCCCGCATGGCAGGGGTAAGATCATTATCTGTGCATTGGATATTTTTTCCTGTATAAAAGATGTAAAGCTGGAAAAAAAGGCCGAAGGCGATGGCGAAAATGCCTCCCTGAACACCTTCAATAATTCACAAAAAAACAGCGCCAATATTGTTGGGCAGCAATTGCTGTTGAATATGTTGAAGTAGTAATATAATGATCCATAATAGCTTACAAAGCCACCTTCGGGTGGCTTTTTGTTTTAAATGTAATAAAAACCATTATTTTGCTGTGTTTATATGCCTTTTTTTTAGATATTTATCGCTGTAATTCGTACCACCTCTATAAATTGATTGAACATGTTTAAACCCCTAAGCCTGCTGCTCCTTGGCAGCATGCAGCTTTTTATGCTTGCTGGAATAGCCCAAACTATTACAGTTATTAAAGGAAAAGTACTTCACCCCGTAAATGATTTCATCATTATTTCAGTGGACGGTTTGCTCGAAAACAGCAAAGACTCTGTGCTCGTAAGCGATTCCGGCTACTTTAAACAGGAAATTTCCCTTGAAAAGGGAAGCTACGTCACTATCCCCTTTTCAAACCAAAACTTACGTTTTCCTGTATTGCCTGGTGACAGCATTGATCTTACGCTCGACGAATCGCTTTTAACTTATAACCTCGCTGCTGCCAACCCCCAACGAAAAAAGGAAATAACAGCGGTGCTTGACAACGCTGCCTTATTTGAAGGCCGGCTTGAGGAAATTAATGCGGCTGCTGAAAAAAGATCAGACAGTTTACTGAATGTTATTTACAACCAGCAGTTAAAAGACTTTCTGCAACGGGTTCAACAAATCTCTTCCGGTACTAAGGAAACAATTCACGAAATATACTACCAGCATTTAATGTACTGGCTTAAGGTTAACTCAATTTGCGCGCTAAAACCAAATGAAAAAATAATCGGCAAGGAGCTCTATAATAAATTCGCTTCCCTTATACCTTCAGCACAGGAATATCTTACCTTGAACGAACCACTGTTTTATTCTTCAGTGTATTACCGTACTTTTTTATTGAATTTTAAGAATGTAGAAATAAAATCAGACAGTACTCACCAGAACAATCCGGTTAATTATCAGGATCGATACCAAACAATCGTTGGCGATGTTCAAATTCCGGCAATCAGAGACTGGCTCATCATGAACTTCATTAGGAATATATACCGCTACGGCCGCTATGAAGATGCCATTCACATCTCTGATGAATACAAACCGCTTTGCCAAAACGCTACCATTAAAGAAAGAATAAAAAATATGGACCTGCAATTTGGCCAAATTAAAAATGGCAGTCAGGCCCTGCTTTCACGCTGGAAGATGTGAATGGCAATAATGTTTCCCTTTCCGACTTTAAGGGCAAATGGGTCTTTCTTAATTTCTGGTCAGTTACCTGCGAAGCCTGTAAAGGTGATTTTATTAAATACACGAGCATCCTCAATGAAAAGTATAAAGATAAAAACATCGTTTTCCTGAACATCTGTTTTGAAGAAGATGCTCATGCCTGGCAAAAAAAGGTGGACGAACTACAGATCGGTGGCATTAATGTAATAGCCCGGGGCTGGACAAACCTAAAAATATGCAAAGACTACCAGGCAGATTTTTTACCCCGCACGTTTTTGATAGATAAACAAGGAAATATCAATAATAATCAGCTTCCTTTAGCGGCTTTGACTCAGTATAATGAGGCTGTTATAAACGAATGGTTGCAATAAAGGTATGGTGCCACACGCACCGGGTGTGGCACTCCTCTTTTTTACATAAACTGACAACTTCTCCCCCATCAGGACGGTACAGCTCCATATATCCCGTTTTCCCACTACATTTGCAGCCTTTATAAACCGGAAAGCGTATCATAAATTCCCCGGAAATACGTTAATAAGTGCTCATTAGCAATGAGTTCTGTAAACGTAAGTAAAGCAGGCCACTGTTTGTCAAAATCAGCGATTTTGCTGGCAGTCACGTGAAAAGGGGCGTTTGTAGAAAACTTTCATAAAAAATCCTTCATCCCTTAATTTTACAGCTTATTATCACTGCCTATGCCGCAAGATAAAAACCGTCAGTTCCTGGATTTTGAAAAACCGATCAAAGATCTTTTTGATGATATAGAGGGCTTGAAGCAAAAGGCCGAAAAGAGCAAGATTGATCTCACTGACCCTATTAAAAAACTCGAAGAACGGG
>CBIMFG010001002.1:0-2799 GCA_966243125.1 uncultured Niastella sp. | reverse complement strand
GGGAGTCACATATAAGCTACTATTACGCTAATCACCAATGGGCCCTGGCCATCGACGCAGCTACACCGGCTGCCAGCTACCGTGCCGATCTGTTGCAACAAAATGGGGTAGCCGTGCCCGATACCTGGGATGAACTGATAGCGCTGGCAAAAGCCGGTAAAGTAGCTATCCCGGCCATTCCCATCGATACGCTCATGAATTTTTACATGTTCTGTATTGCACATGGCGAAACGCCGTTTCAGCAAACCAGTCATGTAATAAGTAAAGAAGTTGGTTTACAGGCCCTGGAAAGTATGCGGGAACTGTATTCGCTGATAGATAAAAAATTATTCTCCAGTAACCCCATTGGGGTGGCGGAGTTAATGTCAACCACCAACGATTACTGGTACTGTCCGTTTGCCTATTGCTATACCAATTATTCCCGGGTAGGCTATGCGAAATACCTGCTTACCTATGCCAACCTGGTTCATTTTGGCAAAAAGCGGTTACGCAGTACCATTGGCGGCACCGGATTAGCCGTATCGTCATATACCAAACATAAGAAAGAAGCCGTTGATTTTACCGCATGGGTCTGCAGTGAAGAATGTCAGCGCACATTTTATACACAGCATGGCGGGCAACCAGGTCACCTGGCCGCCTGGACAAACAACCTGGGCAACGTGCTTACCAATAGTTTTTTTCATGCTGTATTACCGGTTATGAAAAACGGATATATGCGTCCGCGTTATAATGGATACCTCCATTTTCAGGACCATGCCGGCGACCCGGTTCAGCAATATCTGTTAAACGGTGGCAACCCCGAAACAGTGCTGAAAGAAATTGACCGTATTTATCAACATAGCCTTACAGGCGAAAAAATGAGCTTGTCAATATGAGTCGACTGCCCTTACAGGGATTATTGGTATTGGAATTCAGCCAGTATTTATCTGGTCCATCTGCCGGTTTGCGTTTGGCCGATCTGGGCGCGCGCGTGATTAAAATAGAACGCCCCGGAAGTGGTGACGCCGGCCGCCGGTTATCTATCAAAAATCTTTGGACAGACGATAGCTCTTTGTTGTGGCACACCATCAACCGCAACAAAGAAAGTTATGCAGCCGATCTGAAGAACCCCGAAGACCTGGCACTGGTAAAGAAATTGATCGAAAAAGCAGATGTGCTTACCCACAACTTCCGGCCCGGTATCATGGAAAAAATTGGTCTGGGCTACCCTGAAGTAAAGAAACTGAATGCCCGCATTGTTTATGGCGCCGTTAGTGGCTATGGTAAAGAAGGCCCCTGGAAACACCGGCCCGGTCAGGACCTGCTGTTGCAGTCAATGAGCGGACTGGCCTACACCACCGGGAATGCCAAAGACAATCCCATGCCCTTTGGGTTAGCCATTGCCGATAATTTATGCGGTTCGCAACTGGTGCAGGGAATTTTGAGCGCCCTTATAAGAAGACACAAAACCGGCACCGGTGCGTTGGTAGAAGTAAGCCTGTTGGAGTCCCTGCTCGATTTTCAATTTGAACTGTTAACTACTTATCATAGCAGTGGTAAGGTGCCCAAACGCAGCAAAGTAAATAACGGCCATCCGTTATTAAATGCGCCATACGGCATTTACGCCACAAGCGACAACTATATTGCTATTGCAATGGTTGATCTGAAGCAACTGGCAAAAGCCATTGGTTGTAATGAACTGATGGCCTATGATCAAAACGTTGCCTTTAGTTTGCGCGATGAGATCAAATTGGTGCTGGCCAAACACCTGGCTACGCAACCCTCGGCCTTCTGGCTCGAAAAATTGCATGCGGTAGATCTGTGGGCAATGGAAGTGTTGGACTGGGAAAAGCTCACCAAACACGAGGCCTATAAAACCCTGCAAATGGAACAAACGATCACTACCTCAAAAGGGGCGGAGATCACTACTACCCGTTGCCCTATACGCATTAATGGCGAAAGGCTTTTTGCCGCCAAACCTGCGCCGCAGCTGGGAGAACATACGGAGAAGATCAATAAGGAGTTGATTGGAGATTAGATACAGGTTACCAGTTACCGGTCACCGGTTACCGGGACAACAAAAACGTCGAGATCAAATACCCGGTAACTGGCAACCGGTAACCGGTAACAGCTAATAAGTAAGCGCAAAGCCAGTAATAAAACGAAATCTTACAAAAAAGAATGAAGCCACTACAGGACATAGTTGTTGTTGATTTCAGCCAGTTCTTATCTGGCCCCTCAGCCGGATTACGATTGGCCGATATGGGCGCACAGGTAATAAAGATTGAACGTACAGGCGTAGGCGATATCTGCCGGCAATTATATGTTTCAAATGTGATGATAGAAGGAGAGTCAACCATCTTTCACGCCATCAACCGCAACAAACAAAGCTATGCGGCCGACCTGAAAAATGAAGACGAACTGGAGAAAATAAAAATGCTCATTGCCCAGGCCGATGTGTTGATGCATAATTTTCGTCCCGGTGTAATGGAACGGTTGGGGCTTGACTATGAAACTGTAAAAGCCATCAACCCTCAGATCATTTATGCTGAAGTAAGTGGGTACGGTAATGAAGGGCCCTGGAAAGACCTGCCGGGTCAGGATCTGTTGTTGCAAGCCGTATCAGGATTAACCTGGTTAAGCAGCAACCGCAGCGATAACCCAACCCCCATGGGCGTGGCCGTAGTGGATATACTGGCGGGCACCCATATTGCGCAGGGAATTCTGGCAGCCTTGCTACAACGTACCATTACCAACGAAGGTAGCCTGGTGCAGGTAAGTATGCTGGAAAGCCTGCTGGATTTCCAATTTGAAGTATTG
>CBIMFG010001001.1:0-2800 GCA_966243125.1 uncultured Niastella sp. | reverse complement strand
TACTGCCGTTGTTCGTGTACTGCAAAATCAATATGGTTTAAACCCAGCTCATATTGCTGCTGCTGGCCGCGGGGAATATTTACCTGTAGCACCAAACGATACACCTGCTGGCCGCGCTGCCAACCGCAGAACAAGGATCGTTATCTTACCGCAGCTCGATCAGTTCTTCAAATTGCTGGAGCCTAATAAGAAATAATTATAACAACACTAATATTTAAAATGCCCCCGGTCATACCGGGGGCATTTTATTTTTAATACTATTCTAATGCGCGCCTGAAGAAAACCGCATACTTGCCAATACGGCTATTGTTTTAAGTGATTTTACCTAAAAAAGATTGAATGATCTTTAATTTTATCAGGCAGCAGCAGTTATTATTTCTTCAATTTCAATGAATGTGATAATTTGTCTGCCTTTCGATCATTTTTTTAATTGGGATTCGTTTGAATAGCGAACCCTGTTGAAATCGCCCCGACCGGTTGTTATGAAACATGTAAGATGGATCATTCTTGTTGCCCTTTTTATAGGGGGCTGTTTGCCCGCTTGCCTGGCAAAGGATGAACCATTGACTGCAGTTACAGCCCATCAGGGTGTGTTGGACCTTAGATCAGTAAATTTGCAGGAACAGCCAGCCCCTTTAATTGGTGATTGGCAATTTTACTGGTGCCGGTTACTGCAACCAGGCGATACGCTTTCTACCGCTCCGGATTATGCACCCTACCCTTCTCTTTGGAATAAGATCAAACTGCATGGCCAAACACTGCCGGTAGAAGGTTATGCCACTTATTCACTTACTGTATTGTTACCAAAAAAACGGCCGCACCTGGCCATGCTAATGACCGATGTATATTGCTCGTACCGGTTATTTATAAATGATTCTTTATTGCTATCGAATGGGCGGCCCGACACCTCCCGGCAAACCGCTGTTCCTTTCTGGTGCACACAAACTGTTAACCTGCCCAATACTGATACGCTGCATTTGTTGCTACAGGTAGCCAATTTCTGGCATACCAAGGGCGGCACCTACAAAAAGCTGTATATTGGTGAAAGCAGTAAGCTTACTTTAAATCTTCAACGCGACCGAACCTACGATGTACTGCTGGCCGGTTGTTGGTTTATGGGTGGGTTGTTCTTTTTTGGTTTTTATGCTTTTGGCAGCCGCGATAAAGCCATTCTTTATTTCTCCTTGTTCTGTATTGTTTATAGTTACCGCATGGTAGGTACCGGACTGTATGTGTTGCACGCGGTGTTTCCCAACCTCAGCTGGTTTGTAACCATCCGGCTGGAATATTTGACCCTTACCCTCGGTGTGGCCTTGTTTTCCCGGTATTTTCAAAGTGTTTATCCTAAAGATGCCAACCGGCATATTGTAAATGCGGTTGTATACATCTGCCTGGTGTATACCCTGGCTATTCTGGCAACCCCCGCGCGCATCTGCACCCGCCGCGGCCCCACGATGCGCTCGCGAAAGAGCCGCAGCATGCCGTTTTTGGGGGTGATGTTCTTTTACATCGCCTTTGCGTTGTTCATTTGTGTAAGGGCAGTAAAATTCAAACGGGTAGGGGCAGGATTTGCTTTAACGAGTTGCGGCGTAATGCTGCTGGTGTTTTTGATAATCAACCTGAACTACTTTCAGCTAGTAGGTACAGAAAAATGGATCGTTTTCATTGGATATGTACTCTTCTTCTTTTTACAATCACTGGTGTTATCGCACCGGTTTGCTTATACGCTGCGCAAGGCCGCCGATGAAGCACAACAGGGGTTAAAAACCAAAACAGAATTTCTTTCTACCATGTCGCATGAGATACGTACCCCGTTGAACGTGGTCATAGGCATGGCGCACCTGATGCTGCGAAGTACACCGCGGCGTGACCAGGAAAAGAACCTGAACGTTTTATTATTCTCGGCCAATAACCTGCTTTCGATCGTAAACGATATTCTTGATTATAATAAAATAGAAGCTGGTAAGATCAATTTTGAAATGGTGCCAATGGACATTGCTTTCATAGCCCAGCATATTACCGGCGGGTTAAGCAGTAAGGCAGTTGAAAAACATATTACTTTAAACACGACCATTGATAGCCGCATTACCCATAAAATAATTGGCGACCCAACCCGCACCTCGCAGGTAATTTATAACCTGGTGCACAATGCCATCAAATTTACCGGGCAGGGATCGGTAGAATTATCAATACAGGCTGAAAAGATCACGAGCGACAAAATAACCCTTACCATAAAAGTTACCGACACCGGAATTGGTATTGAACCCGCGAAGCAACAATTGATCTTCGACCGTTTTACGCAGGCCGATTCCTCCACTTCGCGTAGTTATGGTGGAACCGGGCTGGGCCTGGCCATTACCAAACGAATACTGGAATTACAGGGGGTAGTGTTGAACCTGCGGAGTGAACCGGGAAAAGGATCGGAGTTTTATTTCTCCCAAAACTTTGCTTTGAGCAATGAACGGGTAGCTACGGAATCCGAATATAATAAAGATATTGTTACAGAGAAACAACTGCAGGACGTACAAATACTGGTGGTGGAAGACAATCCTTTTAATATTATGGTGGCACAATCGTTGCTTGAACGCAGTGGGGCCATTGTAGAAGTAGCCACCAATGGGGAAGAAGCACTCGAAAAAATTAAACCCGGAAAATATCACCTGGTTTTAATGGACCTGAACATGCCTGTTATGGATGGGTTTGAAGCAACCCGCCATTTACGCGCCCGGGGCATTACCCTGCCGGTGATTGCCCTTACCGCCAGCCTGCCGGCTGAGGTAGAAAAAGAGGTTGAAAGCGC
>CBIMFG010001000.1:0-2802 GCA_966243125.1 uncultured Niastella sp. | reverse complement strand
AATAAACGAGCTGGTGATTGGCAGCGTACGAATGTATGCTTCAATGTTAGCCTTGTCTGTAAAATGGGGAGCAAACTTTTTTCCGCCCGTAATTTTATCTACGTTTTCCAGGCTGCTGAATATAACATGGTGTACGCCTGCTTCGAGCACTGCATCTGCCAACTGTATTCCCAACGCTGTTTCGTGCGTTGCCGGTGGAACAATGCCTGGTGTCATCATAAAAACACCATCCGAGCCACGAAATGCTTCCACAAAAGCTTTTTTATTCCCTGGTTCCAGCGATACGCTTACCAGTTCAACACCCTTTTCTGCCAAATTAAGCGCCTCTGGCGAATCAACACGACGGGTGAGCCCGCGTACCCGATAACGCCCGCTTTGTAACAAGGTATTGGCAACACTGCGCCCCTGCTTACCTAAAACGCCAACTATAGTGATGAGCGGCTTATCTTTCTGAGTCATTGTTTCATGTTATTTTTACAGTTAAAAAAAATTATAGTTGCAAAACTATCCTTAGTTAAATAGATTTACAATAACTATCCAATTGGATAGCTTAGCAAATAAATTTTTATGGGAATAGAATGTCAAAGCGACTTTATAAAAGTCAATAATAAATTATATCCCTGCACTGTTAGCATAGCTATGGACCTGATTGGCGGAAAGTGGAAAGCAGTGATCTTATACCATTTAAAGGATGCACATAAACGGTATAACGAGCTTAGAAAGGAAATGCCTGGTGTTACTGAAAGGACATTGAGTTTGCAATTAAAACAATTAGAGGAAGATGAGTTGATTTCAAGACAGGTGTATGGTAAAAAACCGCCCGTTAAAGTGGTATATAGTTTGACTGATTTTGGCAGGTCTTTCATTCCGGTACTGAATGCAATTGTTGGATGGGGCAATCAGATAGCAACACAAAAAGGAGAATTTGTAAATTCCTTATAAGAATGAAGAAAATCAAACGTATAACCCGTTTTCATAAACTGCCTGCTCTTGTTAGATTTTTTACAGCATTGGGGTCGGCTTTTATTTTCCTTATTATTCTGCGACGCAGAAGTATTCCAGTGCAGTTTATGTCGGCCTGGATTGGCTTTTCGTTGGTGAATCTGTTATTTTTCTGGATCACCATGTTTACAGCACACCCCAGAGAAATTGCCCGCATTGCCAGAAGACAGGACTTTAGCCGGATACTTATTTTTTTTGTAATACTGCTGGCCTCTTTTGTAAGTTTGGTGGCGATTGTGTTATTGCTTAGAGAATTGCCCAACCCTGGCCAAAGGGGATATTATTATCATATAGTACTTTCCATTGCCTCGGTTAGCCTCTCCTGGTTCCTGATCCATACCATTTTCACATTCCGCTATGCACATCTTTATTATACTTGTAAAAGTGAGGAAAGCATTAATAAAGAATGCAGAGGTGGGTTGGAATTTCCTAATGATAAAACACCCGACTATCTTGATTTTGCGTATTTTTCATTTGGGCTAGGCATGACCTTTCAAGTGTCGGATGTTCAAGTTACTTCGGGCATTATAAGGCGTTTAACGCTGTTGCATTCTCTAATTGCCTTCATATTTAATACCACTTTTGTTGCACTCATTATAAACATTATTGCAGGATTGATACAAAAATAAATGTTTGGCCAAATTGTTCAACAATTGGATGACTTCTCTTAACTTTTTGTCGCAAATGTTTAACTATTTCTCATTTTGTTTAAACTTTACGGCTCATCTAAAGATAAATGGAGCATTTCGTATTCATTATGCCGCATCTTTACTCAACATTGGCGTATAAGTCAGCATGTTTGCATCAAAAGTCTTAATGTTTACAGTATATGTAGCTATTTTTAATGGAAAACATTTGAAGATTAGATCCGAAGTTGCTTACATCCAGACCCAAAAAACATACTTCTACCCCAAACATTGCAACTTGTGCACCAAAAATAGCTACTTACGTTGCAAAGTAAATGTTGGTTACAACGCAAATAGTACAGGCTAAGCCATAATTACAGTGGAATGGATTATAGTGAGTCGGGTATAGCGCATAATTGTTATATCTGCGGCAGAATTTGACCAAATAAAAAAACCATCCCGGTTATCGGGATGGTTTGAATGTTATTATAAGATTTCTATTATTTCCGCTTTTTAAATCTTTCAGGAATGCCAGGTCTGTCATTAAGCTCCTCAGGCACTCCATGCTCTTCTAAAAACTTAATAGCCTCTTCCTTCTTTTTTATAAAATAAGGGTCCTTACTATAGTCTCTCATTTCTTTAACTATGGTAACTTTGATTCCCCACTTCTCATTATACTCTTTAATTGTCATAGGCAATCTTATTTTATGAAATAAAGATACAATATTTATTTGATGTATGCCATAAAACCATCGTAATTCCTACATTTTTCAATAGGTTGCCAATCACCATCAATGAACCCTTTGACGGTTAATAAAATACTGATATGTTGCCAATTAGCAAAAATTCCCATTTGATATAGCCTCGTTCTTGCTGGGGTACTTCCTTTAGCAAAAACAGTTGCATCGGGATAATATTCGAGGAAACTCGTAACGGTTCCGGCTACTGTAGCTAATACTTTATCCCGATCATAATTATTACTCCTGGCCTTATCATCCATTGATTGAGTGGCTTCATCCCAATCACCAAATCCCAGATTATAAAGTTTGTAGCCAAACTCCTCAAAGAGTATTACTTTTTTGATAGCGCCCTTTGGCCCCTCGCTTAAAAACTCATATTTACGGTTTTCATTGGTTGATATTACTTCGTATCTATGTAGGTGCATAAGGATTCA
>CBIMFG010000999.1:0-2805 GCA_966243125.1 uncultured Niastella sp. | reverse complement strand
TTCGCAACGGCTTTAGGCAACTAAGCGCCCGCGGGCTTTTGCTTCGCGAACGGTTTTGTCAAAATCAGCGTTGTCTTCGTCGAGCTTATTAACGGCGAAGATCATGGGCGTTTTAAACTGTTCGGTATAATCCCAGATAATATCGGTGCCCACTTCAACACCCATAACGGCATTGAGCAGCATTACGCCGGTATCGGCTACCCGTAGGGCCGAGATCACTTCTCCCACAAAATCGTCGTACCCGGGTGTATCAATGAGGTTGATCTTGTAACCCCGCCATTTTGTATGCATTAATTTGGAGAAGATGGAATTACCACGTTCCTGTTCCAGTTCATGGTAATCGCCGATGGTATTTTTTTCGGCAATGGTGCCGCGGCGGCTAATGAGGCCTGCTTCATATAGCATGCACTCCGCCAATGTGGTCTTACCGCAGCCGGCATGGCCCAGCAAGACAACATTTTTTACGTGTGAGGTATCAAATTCAGCCATAGCAAACAATTTTTTTAAGTGAAGAATAGTAGTTGGGTGCGGCTGATATAGGGAGGGATATAACGATGCATAATAGGCAGAATTAGGAAGTAAGAAATACGAAGACGCTGAAAACTAGCGAGCTTCCTACATCCTACCTCTTACCTCCTACTTCTAAAAAATTAAAAGTCTGCTAATATTACATAAGCAGACATTCATGGCAAGGGCTATTCAATATGATTCGCAAAATGCGAAAACTCCTCTTTTACTTCCGTTAGGGTGTTTTCTAATTGTTGATAATCGTTGTAAAGTCTTTCGTGATCCGTGGTAGTGTCTTCAGCTAAGTTCCCTGCGCTTGATTCAGCCAGTTCGTCGTTGAGCTTACGGTGATGGAGTTTGATGGCTTGCTTGAGGTCGTGAATGTTAATGAGCTGAATGTGGAACTGATTGTCGAGGTGTTCTATCTCCAAAAGTACGTCTCTGTTGGTTTGGTTCCCTGCAAGGTTCTGGAGACGGTTTTTTAATTGACCGAATTCATCTCGGTGAGAACGCAATGTCTCCCGCCAGGCATTGCATTCTTTAGACAGCTGTGCGATATCTGTAGTTACCATGGGAGAAAATTTATGGTGAAGAAATATAAAGAGCTTCTTATGATGGAAGTAAGGCTTAATGTGATGCGTTGTGAGTGGTTAATCTAATTTAAGAAACATTTGTCGTAAAAACAGGTAAAAAACTATTAAAATTATAAAACGATAGTTAACAGCTTACGGAATAATTTTATTCCATAGTTGTAACTACGATTGTATAGCATATATACAAAAAAGTGTAAGTCAATAGGTTGCTACCTATTATTAAGCGGAGTAATTAAGAATTGCAGGGGAAGGTTTTATCTTTTTCGAATTGGGCAATTTTTTCAAGCGCATTCAATTGTTGTTTGTACTTGTTAGTGCCTAATTTAATAGAAACCTTTGCCAGCACTTTTAAGAAAAAGGTAAAAAACCGGAACCTGAGAAAAGGAATTGCTTTAAGTGCTGTAAACAGGCACTCTCTTATTTTTCCTTTGTACTGAAGTGGGATAGACGTGTTATTAGAAGCTGTAGTTAACGTTTCGGAAGAAAAGATAATTTTTGAAAAGACATCCCGCACTGACCTAAATTTAAAAAGCTGGGGGCCAAATGTATCTAAGTATTTAATAATGGTATCTAACTTAACCAAAAACATATAGTGCTCAGCTGCTTCATGAAGATCATAGTACTTTTTAATATTACCAGCAAGTGATAAAATAACCTCAGTTCGTAACTCACGAAATTTATGTAGGGATTGACCTATATAATAAACCCTAATAGTAAAGAGGTATTGATAAACCAAAACTGCACATAATACTACTGAAGGAATAATAATGAACAACATAGAATACCTATTTTATTTTTCTTTCCTTGGGTACCCGATTTCTTTACCGATTAAAAATAAAGTTCTATCAGTAAGTTTTTGCTCCCTTTCCACCAATCTTTTGATTTCTTCGTTTTTTGCCTTGAGCAATTTATTGAACCATACAAATTGCAGTACAACGATGGCAATAATAATTGAAAGTACCAGCCCTATATATGGCCCATAATAATGGATCATTTCGGAAAAGGTAGGTAACCGTTCTCTCAACGCATCTTTCATAACCGAATATACAAAAATACCCTTATACGTTATTCCCCTCCCCCATTTCTTGTCCAATATCAATTCCCCCCGGTAAAAAAGTTAACCCTAAATTTGTCCCAATGATCAGTCAGCAATCGATACAGCAGATCCTAAGCCGGATAGATATTATTGAAATCGTAGGCAGCTTCATAAAGTTAAAAAAACGGGGTGCGAATTACCTGGGCCTTTGCCCGTTCCATGGCGAAAAATCGCCTTCCTTTACCGTTTCCCCCGCCAAAGAAATTTATAAATGTTTTGGTTGCGGCCGCAGCGGCAATACCATCAGCTTCATTATGGAGCATGAGAAATATTCTTATGTGGAAGCATTGCGCTGGCTCGCCGCAAAGTACAATGTGGAGGTAGAGGAAACGCAGATGAGCCCGGAAAGGCTGGCGGCGCAACAAACAGCCGACAGCTTATACATCCTGAATGGCTTTGCACAAAAATACTTTTCGCAGAACCTTTTTGAAAGTGAGGAAGGTCAGGCTATTGGCATGAGCTATTTAAAAGAACGTGGTTTTCGGGAAGAGATCATGACCCGCTTTCAGTTGGGGTATTGCCTGGCCACCCGCGACTCCTTTGCCCAAACGGCCCTGTCGGCGCACTTTAGCGTGGAGTATTTGCAAAAGAGTGGCCTGGTAGTGGTGC
>CBIMFG010000998.1:0-2806 GCA_966243125.1 uncultured Niastella sp. | reverse complement strand
GTACTACGCGTACGGCACAATCCATCCAGTGTACAAAGCCCGGGTTTTCGCCTGCCGCAGTACGGTAAGCGCCCGATACAGGTGAATACATAGCACCTATATTGGTATAATCTATCGATGCAGTGCGAGGTCTGTCTTCCACAGGATGATCCAGGTACTTCTTACATGCTGTTGCCTGCAACACTAACAGTAGAATTATAGTATATTTTATTGTGTTCATGATCCTGAGTAATTAAGGTTAATAAGTAATTCTTACTCCAATTGAATAAACAGCAGTGGTAGGATACACATTGTTATCGTACCCGAACGATGAAATTTGGGTTGGCGTTACATTGGCCGGACCCGCTGCCCTGTCTTTGGGAAGCTGAGCCGGCGCCGCTATTTCAGGCGTTATTCCTGAATACCGGGTCCAAATAACCGGGCGATCGGCTGTTGCATATACCCTGAACGAAGCGCCATTGGTTCCGCCCACTTTAAAGTTGTATCCCAGTTGTATGTTCTGCAGGCGCAGGTAAGCTCCATTCTCTACAAAAAACGAGCTGGCAGCGTTATTCCATGACTGAGTGCTGCCAATGGCAGATGGATATTTATTAGTAGAACCTTCGCCCGTCCACAAACTGGTTACAAATTTTTCATCTCCGTTCATGTCGGAGAATTTTTGCCGGGCAGCGCGGTTATTGTTCAGGATATAACTATCACCTACGCCCTGGAAGAAAATGCTCAGATCAAAGTCCTTGTAATCTAACCCAAGATTAAACCCATAATTGATCTTTGGCAGGTAAGCACCCAGGTTTACGCGATCGTTTTCATCCAGCTTTTTATCATTGTTCACATCTGCGAACTTGAAGTAGCCTGGCTTAACATTATTGGCAACCGCAATAGGATCGGCATTTATTTCGGCCTGATTTTGATAAACACCTGCTACCTGGTATCCATAAAAGAAGTTGAAAGGCTCGCCCACCTGCGACAGGGTTGGAAATTCAGCTACTCCACCAGGAATGTTTTTCTGGCCAGCCAGGTCAATCACTTCGTTCTTTACCGTGGTAACATTTCCACCTATATGATATCCCAGGTCGCCTAATTTATCGGACCAATCCAGTGTTAGCTCAAAACCGCTGTTATTTACCTTACCCCAGTTACTGTATGTTTTTAAATTGCTTATAAAAGGAGAAGTTCTTTCAAATGCCAGATCAGCCGTTTGACGGTGATAGTAATCCACAGAACCCTTCAAGCGTTTATTCAACAGCGAAAAGTCGATACCGGCATCCCACTCGGTCACTACTTCCCATTTTACAGAACCAAAAAACGGATCGCTGCGATAACCGGTTACCGGTACGCCATAGCTGGTGGCCGTGCTATTGAAAATACCTGAATAATCATTGCCGCTGTACACCACCGCATAACCCGTACTTGGGGGCACATTGTCGTTACCCAGTTTTCCCCATGATCCGCGAAGCTTCAACAGGTCGAATAGCTTGTTGTCCTTCATAAAGTCTTCATCAGAGATCACCCAGCCTACACCAACCGAAGGAAAGTAGCCCCATTTTTCCTGGTATTTTGAAGTTCCATCTGCGCGGAAAGTAGCCGTTAATAAATACTTACCGGCGTAGTTATACTCCAGTCGGCCAAAATAAGAGAGCGAAGTATTTCTGAAACCAGTTTCATTATAACCATTTGAACGGCGTGGCCCCTGATCAGCATACCAGAAGATCTGATCTTGTGGTATACTATCGGTAATTACCTGTGTTGACCTGAACTGCTCCTGCCGGGCCGATTGACCCAATAAAACCGTCCAGTGGTGTTTGTCTTTACTATCCCTATAGGTTATTAAATTATCAAGGATGTAATTATTGGTTCTGTCCTGGGTGGTAGTTAGCACCGATACCCGTGCCTGCTGAATATTATCAACATAATACTCGGGCAGGTAATTCTGGTTCAGGTTTGAACCGTACCGCTGGCTTAACTGGGAACGAACAGACAATTTGCTTTTTATGATGTCTGCTTCCAGGTAAACCGAAGGCAATACTTGAAAACCCTTTGTTTGATCGTACCAGTAATTGGCAGCAGCAACGGGGTTATTAAACACCCCATTGGCAAAACCAAGCGTGCTGGACGAAGCGTATTTGTTGGGCCTTGCCAGTGTATTGTTTTGATCGTACACCGGGTATAATGGCGAAGCCATATAAGCCAGGGAAAATGCCCCTGCATTGGGATTGCGCTGAGTGAAGTTGGTGAAATGCGCCGTAATGCCCATCTTTAAAAAGTCATATGGTTTGGCTTCAATTTGAAAGCGGCCATTATATCTTTTGTAATTGCTCTCGGTTTCGGTAACACCATCCTGGTACAGGTAATTTAAACCAAGGGTGTAGTTTACTTTACTGGCGCCCCCACTTAAATCAATGCTGTGGTTGTGCATGAGAGCAGAACTTTTTAAAATTTCATCGTACCAATCGGTATTGGTAGTTGGGTTCACGCCACTACCGCCAAATTGGGCAACTGAATTGGTAACCCGCACAGAGTCGGCATGCGTTTGCTTGGCCAATTGCATGGCGGCATACTGCGAGCCGTTAGCCAGTTTATAATTACCTGTTGGCTTTTGTACACCAAAATAACCGTTGTAGGTTACCCGTGTTTTTTGATTGTATTTTCCTTTTTTGGTAGTGATAATTACCACGCCGTTTGCAGCCCGCACACCATAAATGGCAGCAGCAGAAGCATCTTTCAAAATCGACATTTCACCAATATCATTGGTATTTAAAAAGTCGATGTTATCATTCAAAATTCCATCTACCACATACAGCGGATG
>CBIMFG010000997.1:0-2806 GCA_966243125.1 uncultured Niastella sp. | reverse complement strand
TATCATTATACACGGTATCCTGGATCTCTACGTCGAACCCCTGCCCTTCCAGCAACCTTTTGGCTTCGTCGTACGACTTGCCGGTTACTGAAGGTACAGCCAGCGTTTTATCGTGCCGGGTGATCCAGGATAACGATTGTAAAAAAACAAAAAACAATACAAGCAAAAGACCAATACCCAACAGGATATTCGCCCAAAGTGGTTTTCCGGTAATGAACTTAAACACAGGTGATATTGATTAAAATGTAAAAAATCAGGGATACAGACCTCACTTGCGTATTCCGTAATGCCTATTGACCAAATTTCGACTGCCAGGCCAGCATACCGCCGCTCAGGTTCTTGGTATTGGTAAAGCCCATTGTTTCCAGTATCATGGCGCCCTGTCCGCTGCGGTTACCGCTGCGGCAATAAACGATCACTTCCTGGCCTTTCAGGCTCTCCAAATCATCTGCCTGCATCATCAATTGTCCCAAAGGAATATGTACGCCACCAATGTTAAACTCTTCACGCTCATGGGGTTCACGCACATCTAACAGGTTTAATTGTTCACCTTTGTCAAGACGCTCTTTTACTTCTTCCGGAGTTATGTTTTGCATACTAGTTATTTTAATTTTTTATTGTTGTTGAGGTACTACAGGTACCTGAGGCACTTCAGCCTTAACCGGTTTATCGCGCTGTAACCACAGGTCAACCGACTGTCCCTGGCGAATGCGGTTTATGCGGCCATCGGGTGTCATGTGATCAGGGCTTTGGCGGCCCACAAAGGCGCTTGAATCAATACTGGGAATCACGGTTCCAACGTTCAACCCATTTGATTCTAATAACACTTTTGCATCGTTATAAGTTAAACCAACGAGATCGGGCACACTAAAATCTTCATGTCCCAGCCCGCTACCCAAGATCAGCGTGATCTTGCTTCCCTGCGGAATTTTGGTACCAGCTTTTATGCGGTCGCCATTGTATTGTTGCTCCAATACTGAGTTCTTGGCAAAATCCATGCGGTACATGGTATCTTCCAGTTTTAAGCTGTACTGGTTCAATGAGATCTCTGCACTGCGAAAGCTCAACCCTTCCAGGTTAGGCATTTCAATAAGCGGCGCTATCGACTTGTTGATGGTAAGATAAACCGTACGGTTCACTTTTACAACAGCTTCCGCTTCAGGAAACTGACGTAATACCGATAAAGGCTTTGCCGTATCGTTATAAATGGAGTCCTGAAACTCTACTTCAAAACCTTTGCTTTCCAATATTTTCCGGGCGTCTGCATACGATTTACCAGTTACGGCAGGAATGGTAAGGGTTTTATCATGCCTGGTAATCCAGTGAAGCGATTGCAGGAATACAACTATCAGCAGTATTACAATGCCCAGCGCTGTTAGTATGTGTACCCAAAGGGGTTTCCCTGTCATGAATTTAAACAAGGTAGTAACTATTTATTGTTCGTTTATTTTTTCCTGGTCAACGCGTCTTCGATCAAAGCTGAATAAAACTCCTTTAACGTCCAACCCATGGCACGTACCTGTTGGGGTACAATGCTGGCTTCACTTTGCCCCGGTACGGTGTTTATTTCAAGCATGTATGGCGTTTGTTGCGCTTCATTGTATATAAAGTCAATGCGCACTACACCGCGACAGTTCAACAACTCATAGATCTTTTTTGCCGTGCTGCGCACTTTTTCGGCTATGGCTTCATCAACCTGAGCCGGGGTAATTTCTTCGCTTAATCCCTGGTACTTGGCTTCGTAATCAAAGAAATCTTTTTTCGTTATAACTTCCGTGAATGGCAGGGTAATGATGCCTTTGGGCGATTTAAATACCCCAATGGTAAATTCACGGCCGGCAATAAACTCTTCAACCAGCACCTGTTCATCTTCTTTAAACGCTTTTTCCAAAGCGCCAGCCAGGTCAGCCGCTTCAACCACCTTGCTCATACCAATGCTCGATCCGCCATTATTAGGCTTTACAAATACAGGCAGCGTTAACTGTTTAAGTATTTGTTCGGGACTAAGCGGGCTCTCTTTAAAAATATGAACAGATTTGGCAACATTTATGCCAGCAAAGGCGGCTACCGCTACCGTATATCTTTTATTGAAAGTGAGTGCAGAAGTAGCTGAATCACAGGAGGTATAGGGTAATCCAACCAGGTCGAAATAACCCTGTAATTTTCCATCTTCACCGGGCGTTCCGTGGATCCCGATCAACACCGCCTCAAATGTGATTTTTTTACCATCAATAGTCAGGGAAAAGTCCTGGCGGTCAACAGCAATTTTGTCGCCCTTGTCGGTTTCGTGAAACCAGCCCTGTGGCGCAATATCAATTTTGTAAACGTTGAATTTGTCGGTATCAACATTCTTTTCAATAGTCAGCGCGCTTTTATATGAAATAACGGCTTCAGTAGAGTACCCACCGGTAACAAATGCAATATTGGGCTTCATGTAAGGTTGGAAAATTTTTAGCAAATAAACGAAAAAGGGATGGAAGGCCGAAACTACCCAGGCAGGTATTTATGCTTTAAAACCGGTTAAAAACCAACAGGAAAGTTAAAAATGGGAATTCAGGCAAATAAAAAAGGTGAAGGTCGTTAATCCTTCACCTCAATACGGCAGGAAATATCACCCGCCACTTACAAGTAGCACAAAGGCTACATTACTATTATGATAGAAAGTTAGGAAAATTGAGGGCTTTTATCAAATTTTTTTCGCCCAAATTCCAAAACTTTATATGTGCAGCTTTTCCTTTTTTGCCATCAGTTGTTCCACTGTTTCAACATACATTTCGTCTGGTACACAGCAGTCAACCGGACAAAC
>CBIMFG010000996.1:0-2809 GCA_966243125.1 uncultured Niastella sp. | reverse complement strand
GGCCTTCATTTTTACCTTTTGAAATGTGGGGAACATGCGCTAGCTGCATAGCGGGGTATAGATCGGTTTTTACCAGTCCGAGGTTCGCCGCGGCAAACGTCAGCAGGTCATTCATATCTGACCTAATGGCGCCGGTACCTGCAATGGCTGGCATGTCCCAGTTTTTAACCGGTGCGCCATATTCAGCGTGGCCGCCGGCCAGTTTTTTTAATTGGTCAGGGGATAAGGTAATGGTGGTATTGGTCATGCCCAGTGGTGCGCAAATTCTTTCTTTTACCAGTGTTTCAAAAGGTTTGCCTGCTATCAGGGAAAGTATGTTGCCCAGTAAGCCGTAGCCAGGATTGGAATAACTGAACCAGGTTCCCGGTGCATAATCAAAATTTGAGCGGCTTACGTAATCATATAATTGCTCGGTGGTATAATCGGCAAATGGATTATCCGGGTCTTTGGGATCCCAATTATCTGGCATGCGGGGCCAGCCAACCGAGTGCGTGGCCAAGTGTTGCAGGGTGATGGGTTTTCCTTTTATCACTGGTACATTCACACTGGCGGGCAAATATTTTGAAATAGGGTCATCGAGGTTTACCTGTTTCTTCACCACCATATCGGCCAGCAGCAGCGAGGTAAACACTTTGCTTATAGAACCAATTTCATAGATGGTATTGCCATCGGGTTTGCTTTCTTTTTTATCGTCGAAATTACCTGCCCCCACTACCTGCCGTTTGCCGGTGGCGTCAATAGTGCCCACCACAATGCTGGGGCATCGTTTAAGCTGAACTTCTTTGTTGATAATGGCGGAAATGTCGTCGGCAGACAGTTGCCCAAAGCCAATGCAACAGCTAAGGGTAAGTAAGAGGCTGGTGAGTAAAACTTTCATGGTTTTAAAATAGGATTAAAAAAGTTGTAATGGATAAACGTCGACAATATACAAAAGATGTTGTGTTTACCTAAAAAAAGGCCCCCGATCCGAGATCGGGGGCCATATTAAATAAGATTAGAAGTAGCTGGTTATTTATCGCCCATTGGCCCGTAACACCACCACGTCTTTCTGTACCCTATCGTCGTAGGTCTTCTTAATGATGTAATGCCAGTTGCGTTCTGCTACATCTACAAAGAAGATCTCGCCTTTTTGATGGGCCGCCACGGCGTCCTGCACTTCTTTGGGGAACATCAGTTCGCCAAAGAACCAGTCGGTATCGCCTTTGGTGGTATTGCCATCCATTGTGTATTCGTCACTCAGTTTATCCCAGGCAGTACCGGCATTGGCTTTAGCTACAATTACCTTTTTCAAACTGTCAATTTGCGAAGGCGACAGCGAGCTGCCATCAAGGAAAATATAACTGGCGCGGTAGGCAACGGATTCTTTCGCTTCCACTACTTTGTAAGTAACGTACCCTACAGAAAAGATATCACCCTGTTTTTGGCGTAATAAGCGTTTGTCAATAAGCGAAGTGTCCTTCCCATAGGTGAGGCGTAAAATAGCCGGTTTAATATCCGGATTGGCATCTACAAACTGTTGCGCCTGTTGAGCTGTTCCGATCTTTTGAAACTTTTCTACCAATGTTGGTTGTGCAATAGCGGCTGCTGTAAAGAGCACTAATAAAACCGACAAGCTAAATTTCATATATTATTGTTTTCTGTTGTTTTAATTACGTTCCGGGTAGCTAATAAACAAAAGCAAGGACAAGAAGTTTTGGAAGTTACTATTTTTTGCCTGATCCGGATACGGCCATTTATGAAATAAATTGATAATTATTTGCAAAAACTCAGCCATTTTTGCTATTAATTACGCAAGAAACGGGTTTTACAGTTGGCTTTGATAGAAGAATTTTGTGGTATAAAATAACCGTTATGGAAAAGCAACAGGAAATAAATTATAACCGCATAGCCGAAGCCATCGAGTTTTACCGGCATCATTTCAAGGATCAGCCTTCGCTTGATGTGGTAGCTGAACATGTACACGTAAGTCCCTTCCATTTTCAACGGATGTTTAAAACCTGGGCCGGCGTTACGCCCAAGCAATTTCTGCAATACCTAACCCTGGAACATGCCAAACAGGTACTGAAAAAAGGCGCTGAAGTTACTTTGCTGGATGCGGCCTTTGAATCGGGCCTCTCGGGCACTAGTCGCCTGCACGATCTGTTTATAAAAGTAGAAGGCATGACCCCCGGCGAATACAAGAATGGCGGCGAACAACTGGCCATCAATTACAGCTTTGCCGAAAGCCCGTTTGGTACCATTATCATCGCTTCAACGCACAAGGGCATTTGTTATATGGCTTTTGTTGATGAGGCTGAAGAAACGGCTTTGCAGGAGTTAAAGAACCAGTTCCCCAATGCGAAGTACCGCCAGTTGTCAGATATAATACAGCAAAACGCGCTGTTCATTTTTACCCAGGACTGGAACAAGCTGCATGACATAAAACTGCATTTAAAAGGCACGCCCTTCCAGATAAAAGTATGGGAGGCCCTGCTTCGGATCCCCATGGGTGAGTTAATAACTTATTCGGGCATTGCGGGTAAACTCAACAGTCCGCAGGCTTCCCGCGCCGTAGGTTCTGCCGTAGGCAGTAACCCCGTTGCCTTTTTAATTCCCTGTCACCGGGTAATAAAATCCAGTGGTGAATTTGGCCAGTACCATTGGGGACCTACCCGTAAAAACGCCATGATTGGTTGGGAGGCATCAAAACTTTCTTCAGCAATGTAAATGCAGTAGTATGGACTTATTCAATCAACATATAAACGAAACAATAAACTATTTACCACAGGATGGCACGGTTAACTATTATGGTAAACTGTTAACCGTTAAA
>CBIMFG010000995.1:0-2816 GCA_966243125.1 uncultured Niastella sp. | reverse complement strand
GTTAATGGAATCAGTATCCAATACATCGAGTTCAATTACCAGCACATTAGCTAAAGCGGTGAGTTCTGTTTCGTTTTTGGGTGTGCGCATGGTGGCAATAACGTTCCATCCTTTAGATTGAAACAGTTTAGCGGTTGCCCTTCCAATTCCACTGCTGGCGCCTGTAATAAAGATTGTCTTGTTCATTTTTAGTAAGATTTAATTGATGATGTAAAGGTCTTACTAAAGGCTCCCTGGCTTATAATACGAATTCCCGGACGTTGTATGCTTTTTACGGATTTGCCCGCCGGGGAATTAGCGTGCCCCCAGGGGGCGAAGTCATTTATTATTCAAAAAGATGGGATAATTTTTTCAGTTCTAAGACTTTTAACAGGATTTGCCAATGCGCCCTTTTTATCTTGTTAACTCATATTCCCGTTGTGCCACACCGCCAACAATGCCCAATCCGTTCTCGATATTATTAAACACGATCACTTTCTCTGCAAAGCCATCTTCATTCTTTTCTGCTGCCATGGCAGCACTGTTTAAATAATTATAGCTGTTATACGTAAGTGACGCTATTTCTACGATCAGCTTATTAAACTTCCCATCGGTATTGGCCCTGAACACAAAACGTGGACTGCGGCCATTGAACAGGGCATCTGTTGTAAAAAAATCAGGGCGAATTTTGTCGTCAAAAAGATCTGTGCTGGTTTCTTCCGCTTCAAAATACCGTTGTATTTTTTGCCGACCGCCATTGCCGTTAGAATCTACCCACTCATTAACGGTAAAAAGCCGAACCCGGTAATAGTTTTGTACAGTAGGGTCATCATGTAACTGTACACTCACGGTGGCCCTGGTTTGCCAGCTGTTTATTTGGGCAACGGTTAACCGCATTTCACCAACTGCGGTTGTATCCGGTATCTGATCGCTGCCAGATATTACTGCATAGCCCGGCACCTCAGCCGTAACACGATAGGTGTAGCCGGTTTTTGGCAGGGTATTGCCTTTGTAATAAAAACGGCTTGAAGATCCGCGCCAACCACCAATAAGTTTTTCTTTAAACGCTCCATTTTCGTACAGGCTCACCTCTGCATTCAGTACTTCCGGCGCCGTAAGGCTGCTGTTGATCTTGTCGCTAAGCGTAACATGCGCAAAAATAACGCTGTCTTTGTTTAACAACAGGTTCAATACCGGTTTGATACCTTCCTGTGGAATGGGTACATACACTGTTTTTTCGCAACTACTATTGATAATGATCACAAGCAATAAAAAAAGTAAAGATCTGGTTGGCATAATTAAAATTTTAAGCTGTAAGAAACACCTGGCAAAATGGGCGTCACTGCGGTTCCTTTCAGCAATACGCCTGAGTTGTTAGCTGAATATTTTAAGGCAGAATAAAAAAGCGGATTCAACCTGTTGTACGCGTTTAGCACACTGATGTTCCAGGTTCTAATGTTGCCGTTCTTTTTTTGTTTAATGAAACTGATCCCCACATCGAGCCGGTGATAAGCTTCAACGCGAATATTATTGCGGCTATTCATATAATCTATCATGGAGTATAATGTAACATTGAGCGGTTCATTTACGTTTACCGGCGCTTCTGTTCGTTCATACTGTGCTACCGGCATAGTAAAGGGCATGGGTGATTGATACGTCCAGCTACCGGAAAGTTCTATGTTCTTTTTAAGTTTGTAAACAGCTACCAGGTGCAAATCGTGGCGGCGGTCGTATTTATAAGGGTAGGTGCGGCCAAAATTCACCCCATCGATAGTACGATTGGCGGTGGCCCAGGTATAACCCAGCCAACCGGTAAGCCGGCCCGTTTTCTTTTGCAGCAACAATTCAATGCCATACGCTTCGCCGGTACCTGATGCTACCTGTTCCTGCCACGTATCGCCTACGCTGCTGGTAAGGTAATCGGCCCCTTCTTTGTATTCAATCACGTGGTGCATTTTCTTATAATATCCTTCTATAGAAAATTCATACTTATTATTAAACAGGTTGCGGGCAAGCCCAACCGCATATTGCGTTGCCTGTTGGGGGGCTATTTTTTTTGTAGCGGGTACCCATAGGTCAGTGGGTAGTGAAATGGAGTTATTGGCAAGCAGGTGAATGTATTGGGTCATGCGGGTATAAGAAGCTTTCAATCCCCAGTCGCCGGGCAACAGGTAACGCAGGCTAATACGTGGCTGCAGCGAATTGTACAATTGCCCCTGTACGTTAAAGGCGCTCCAGTGAAAACCGCCATTTAATTTTAACCGCTGGCTGATCTCCCAATCGTCTTCTGCATACAGGTCAATTTCCGATGCGTTGATGTTTCGATTGTTATTGGAGGAATCGAGTGTTATAGTTCTATCGTTGGTTTGCTGCATCCGCACAACACCAGGTGTAAATACATGGTACAAATAAGAAGCACCCATTTTTATGGTATGTGCCGGGGCGGGGCGGTAGTCAAGATCTGTTTTTACCCCATAATCGCGAATACCCGAATTTAATTTTAGTGTATTGGTGTTGATTGCTGTATTATACCTGTCTTCTGAAATTATATCATCATGTAATGTATAGCTGCTGCCAATGAGCATGGTATTGGCAAACAGTTTGGGCGAAAAAATATGATTCCAGCGCAAGGTGCTGGTGATGTTTCCCCATTGTAAATGCAGGTCTGAAATATGGTAGTTGTCTACCGGCGGCACTACCACATCCGTATATTTTTCAAGCAACCTGAATTTATCCTTACCGTTATAAAAACTGAAGTACAATTTGTCTTTATCGGAAAACTGATGATGCAGTTTGGCGTTTATGTCGTAAAAGAAAAGCCCTAATTTCTCCGGACC
>CBIMFG010000994.1:0-2816 GCA_966243125.1 uncultured Niastella sp. | reverse complement strand
GCCACTATTGATATTCCTGCTAATGCTACCCTTGACATACTGGTTGAAAATATGGGCCGCATTAATTATGGCAGCGAAATTATACATAATAACAAAGGCATTATTTCACCCGTGATCATCAATGACAAGGCAATTACTGGCAACTGGAACATGTACAAACTGCCGTTTTCCCAACAGCCTGTTGTAAATGCGGGCAAACAAAAAGAAGGGAAGGCAGCCCTGTACAGCGGCTCGTTTACCGTAACCAAACCAGGCGATGTATTTTTAGATCTGCACAGCTGGGGCAAAGGAATTGTTTTTGTAAACGGGCACAACCTGGGCCGCTACTGGCAGGTAGGTCCACAGCAAACACTGTACTTGCCCGGCTGCTGGCTAAAAACCGGAACAAATAGTATTGTGGTGTTTGAGCAATTGAATGATAGTATTAAGCCGGAGATACCTACTGTAATGAAACCTGTTTTAACTGAGTTGAGAAAGGCGGAGAAATGAAGAATGATGAATGAAAAACAGAGAAATGAAAAATTGAAAACCAAAAACTAAGAACATAGAATTAAGAACTTTGAACTTTGAACTTTGAACTTTGAACTTTGAACTCGGAACTCGGAACTCTGAACTTTGAACTCGGAACTTGAAACCAAACTAACAAGCTGACATCATGAATAAAATCGTTTTATTTCTTCTAAGCTGTATTATAGTAATAAACTTACATGCACAGAACAATGCATCTGTATTTCGAAATTCCAGTCAACCAATAGATGCCCGCGTAAACGACCTGCTGCATCAATTAACCCTGCAGGAAAAGATTTCTCTGTTGGGTTATCGCAGTCAGGAAGTACAACGGCTGGGCATACCTGCCTACAACTGGTGGAACGAAGCGTTGCATGGCGTGGCAAGAGCAGGCGTGGCAACGGTATTCCCGCAAGCCATTGGCATGGCCGCCACCTTTAACGACGATCTGTTATTACAGGCAGCCAATGTAATTTCCACAGAAGCGCGCGCCAAATACAATTTATCCCTGGCACAGGGCCGGCACCTGCAGTATATGGGACTTACGTTCTGGTCACCCAATATCAACATCTTTCGCGATCCACGCTGGGGGCGCGGACAGGAAACCTATGGCGAAGATCCATTTCTCACCGCACACATGGGCACCGCTTTTGTAAAGGGTTTGCAGGGTAACGACAGCCGCTACTTAAAAGCATCGGCCTGCGCCAAACACTTTGCTGTGCACAGCGGACCCGAGAATGGCCGCCATACCTTTAATGCCATTGTTGATGAAAAAGATTTGCGTGAAACGTATCTCTATGCTTTTCATGCCCTGGTTGATGCAGGTGTTGAATCTGTGATGTGCGCTTACAACCGCGTGAATGACCAACCCTGTTGCAGCGGCAATATTCTATTAAACAACATCTTGCGCAAGGAGTGGAAATTCAACGGACATGTGGTAACCGACTGCGGCGCGCTGGACGATATTTTTATGCGTCATAAAGTAATGCCTTCCGGGGTGGAAGTAGCTGCTGCCGCCATCAAAGCCGGCGTTAACCTCGATTGTTCCAATGTGCTACAAAGAGATGTTGAGAAAGCTGTAGAACAAAAACTGTTAACAGAAAGGGACATCGACAGCTCTCTGGCGCATTTGCTGCGCACGCAAATAAAACTGGGTTTTTACGACGATCCTGCAGCCAATCCTTTTTATAAATATGGCGCCGATAGCGTGGCCAATGCCGCCCATGCAGCGCTGGCCCGGGTCATGGCGCAACAAAGCATGGTGTTGTTGAAAAACAGCAACCAGTTATTACCGTTGGATAAAAAGAAATATCCAGCCATTATGGTGTTGGGTAGCAACTCCGCTTCCATGGATGCTTTGCTGGGTAATTATCATGGCGTAGCCAACCGCGCGGTAAGTTTTGTAGAAGGTATTACCAATGCGGTAGATGCTGGTACCCGTGTTGAATACGACCAGGGCAGCGATTACAACGACACCACCCACTTTGGCGGTATTTGGGCAGCAGGCAATGCCGATATTACCGTAGCAGTAATAGGATTAACACCGGTATATGAGGGCGAGGAAGGCGATGCCTTCCTGGCTGCAAAAGGCGGCGACAAACCCGACATGAGTTTACCGGCTGCACATATTGCTTTCATGAAAGCCCTGCGCAAAGCAAATAAGAAACCCATTATAGCAGTAGTAACTGCCGGCAGCGCAGTTGATTTGTCTGCCATAGAACCCTATGCCGATGCCATTCTCTTGGCCTGGTATCCTGGCGAACAGGGTGGTAATGCGTTGGCCGATATCCTGTTTGGAAAAGTATCACCAGCCGGTCGCCTGCCCGTAACTTTTTACCAGTCATTTGCCGATGTACCAGCCTACGACAATTACGCTATGAAGGGCAGAACGTACCGCTACTTTAATGGCAAGGTGCAATATCCTTTTGGGTATGGATTAAGTTATACTTCCTTTGCCTACGAGTGGCAGCAAATGCCGGCGAACATCCGCACCGCCAAAGACAGCGTTTCTTTCTCCATAAAAGTAAAGAACACCGGTAGTATGGATGGCGATGAAGTGGTGCAGGTATATGTTGAATACCCGCCTGTAGACCGTATGCCCTTGAAAGAATTGAAAGCCTTCAAACGCGTGCATATAAAAGCAGGCGGCGAAGCAACCGTGCAATTGACCATTCCCGCAACCGATCTGCAAAAATGGGATCTGGCTACCAATAGCTGGAAGTTATACCCTGGCTCCTATAATTTATTTGCCGGTGGAAACTCAACTGATAAGAAGATTGTTGCTACGATAAAAGCGGGTGGGAAGAAGT
>CBIMFG010000993.1:0-2819 GCA_966243125.1 uncultured Niastella sp. | reverse complement strand
CGCCCAGCATGCTGCCATAGCTTTCAGCTTGTATTGTTGTGCTGGTGCCTGGGTTAGGATTGCCACCTGCATCCTGATACACTTTCACATAATCAACATACATTTTTGCGGGAAAACCATTCAGGTCGATGTTGAAGCCGGGCCAGTTACCGCCAACAGCCATATTCAACAACAGGAACTGGTTGTTATGGAACTCGCTGGTGCCGTTGATACCGCCACCAATGTACATTTCATGAAATTTAACTCCATCGAGGAACCAACGGATGTAGTTGGCATCCCACTCGATGCTATAATCATGGTAATCGGTTACAGTGCAAGCGGTGTTGCCGCCAAAAGAAGCGTATTGGTTGTTGTTATCCAGCCAGTGTGGTGTACCATACGTTCTGTTCTCGCCATTCACATGTTCCATGATATCTATCTCGCCACAGGCAGGCCAGCCAGCGCCTGTATTGATGTTATCGCCTAACATCCAGAATGCAGGCCAGATGCCCGAGAACGCAGGCATTTTAATGCGGGCTACTATCTTGCCATATTTCCACGACTTCTTGCCTGCAGTTTTCATACGGGCCGACGTATAGTTAAAACCGCCAAATGATTCGCGTTTAGCGGTAATCACTAATTGTCCGTTCTCAACAGTGGCATTCTCGCGGCGGTAATACTCCAGTTCATTGTTGCCCCAGCCCTGGCTTCCGTTACCGGTTTCAAAAACCCAATCGGAACTGATGCCGTTGGTAAACTCATCCTGCCACACCAACTGCCAGTTCTGTGCCTGTGAGCTTTTTTGAAGTGTTAGTGCGCCCAATAATAAACAAGCGGGTAAAAACTTTTTCATAAACAATAGCTTTGAGGGTTTTAAAATTTTTTAATAGTTAAACAAGGATGAACGCCGGTTTATAATACATACACAATACCATACCGGTTACAGATAGTTGATAACAGATAACAAGCTGCCTGCAGCAGGTAATTATTATACCTGTGCATAACCTGATACCTGCTACTTGCAACCTGTAACAAGTAAAGTGCTGCACACAATCGCACGCCAGGTGCAACTGGTAACAATTATAAAAGGGGAAGAAATTATGGCTATTCTATACAGTACAAGGGAAGCGGGTAATTTACCCACTTAAGTGCCAGGGATTTGCTCTACAACTTTATTACTACGTACAAGTGATTTCTACAAAGAAGGTAGTAGGCAAAAACCACTCCAATTAATCCAAATCGCTAAAACGTTTATAATTTTTCAAGGCTTACAAAAACAAGGTGATGAAAAAGAGTAAAATTACTCGGTCAATTCAGCACCGGCAATCGAATAAGGTTAAGGATAAGGTTAGCAATGGACCTTATAATAACAATACAATTATCTTAAACCTTAAGAATTGACAAGAATAAAATTGATGGGAAATATTTTCGGGCAACCTATAACGTAGATCTGTAATGTGGAAAAAAATAAAGCCAATTTCGTAAGCAAAGTTTAATTTATGGTTTTTACTTTGCAACTGCTTCTACAATTATATTACTGCAATTACTAATTACCTTCTTCTTTAACGCGGAACGCTTAATGCTGAACGCTTAACGCTTAATACCGGTGCAATGAAGCACTAATGTATTCAGTGTTGCAGGTTTTGTACTTACAGATTCTGCTTCTCATTAATCCTTTGTATTTCTTAATAAAACGCATAACGTGTAATGCCAATGTTTTGCTAAGTCCTGAATTGTTCATTGGGCAGCTGCTCAATGGATCGGGTTCTTACGTTCAACCTTCGGCGTTAAACGTTTGGCACTGCTTTGCTTAAGTTTTTATTGTTACTAATTATAGTATGTATTGTTAATCTAAAAATGCCTACAGTATGAAAGCGTTGTCTACTCTGCGCAAATGGCGCCACTGGCGAAGTTTGCAGTATGTTCAACTGGCTATTTTGCTTTGTTTTTTCTCTACTGCGCGTGCGCAGGTGAGCCCTTCGGTGCCGGCTACCACAGCCCAGCACAACAAACAGGTTATTGGTTATATTACTCAATGGGATGCCTGGAAAGATGTAGCGAACCTAGTTCCCAAAGGTGGTTATAACCATTTGAACGTGGATTATTCTCAGTACACCATTTTGAACTTTTCTTTCTTTGGCGTGGCCCAGGATGGTTCATTGCACAGTGGTGATTTTCGCAACAAGAACATTTATCAGGTAGGCGCCGTTCAGGCTCCTGCTCCATTGTTGAACGAAGATATTTACAGCAGCTGGGATCTGTTTCTGCTGTATGGTGAATTGGAAACCCTGTATTTCATTTCTGATGGCAGCTATGCTTACCAACAAGGCTATCGTAATGAAGGTGCAGGCTGGAAGAATGTAAATACCGGCAAAACCGGTGCTTTTCCTTTGGCCATTCACAAACAAGGCGGTCAGCCTGGCTTGTTAGACCTGGCACATTCAAAAGGCGTAAAAGTAATGGCCTCCATTGGTGGCTGGAGCATGTGTAAACACTATCCTGAAGTGGCCGCTGATGCCGGCAAACGCGCCAAATTCGTAGCCAACTGTAAAGACCTGATCGCAATGGGTTTTGATGGTATCGATTTCGATTGGGAATACCCTAACGATCCCGGTATGAACATTGAGCATTACAGTGCTGCTGATTATAACAACTTTGCTACACTGGCTGAAGAAGTGCGCGCTGCTATTGGCAGCAGCAAACTGATCACAGCCTGTTTCTCTGCAACGCCTGCAAAGCTGAGCGGTTTTAACTGGACCCGTTTGAACGCCGTGCTCAATTATATGGACATGATGACCTATGACTATAATGGTGGATGGAGCAACAAGGCTGGTCACAAT
>CBIMFG010000992.1:0-2822 GCA_966243125.1 uncultured Niastella sp. | reverse complement strand
CGAGGCAAAAGAGAAACTGGTGCCCATGGTAGTTGCCTTAGCAAAAGATGAAGATCAGCAACAAATGTTGCGCGAGAATATTGGTAAGTTGGCTGTTACAAATGCCGATGAAGTGGTGGCGAGGGAAATACTGAGGTTGATATAGTTGATAGGGTTGGCGGAGTTGACAAGTTAACCAGTTGACGAGTTAACAAGTTTGCCGCGAAGGGGTGTATTGCTTGTGGCTTGCAGCTTACAGCTTGAGGCTTTTTTCATGATTTACGATTTACAACATGGTTGACATAAAGGATATAAATAAGGTATATTTTCTAGGTATCGGTGGAATAGGAATGAGTGCATTAGCGCGCTACTTCAAATTTCATGGCAAAACAGTAAGCGGGTACGATAAAACCGAAACGCCGCTTACCAAACAACTGGAGGCAGAAGGCATTCCGGTGCATTACGACGATAACCTGGAGCTGGCGCCAAAAGATGCACAATTAATAGTGTATACACCGGCCATACCCAAGGGGCATACTGAGTTTATGTACTACCAGCAAAACAACTATCCGTTGTTAAAACGCAGTGAAGTGCTGGGCGCCATAACAAGAAGTTCTTTTAATATTTGCGTGGCAGGCACGCATGGCAAAACAACCATCACTACTATGGTGGCGCACATTCTGCGGCACAGCGAATATGGTTGCAATGCCTTTTTAGGCGGTATTGCCGTTAATTACAACAGCAACTACTGGAGTAATGAACGCGATACCTGTGTGGTGGAAGCCGATGAATACGACCGCAGCTTTTTACGGTTAACACCCGATGTAGCGGTGATCAGTGCCATGGACCCAGACCACCTGGATATTTACGGTACTACCGCAGCCATGGAAGAAGCGTTCATTGAGTTTGCTGGAAAAATAAAACCCGGTGGGATGCTCATCAGCAAATATGGTTTGCCAAGAGGCAACGACCTGAAAGCCCCCAACCTGTTGACCTATCATTTGAACAATACGCAGGCAGATATTTATGCCGGTAACATTCAAATGAACAATGGTTCTTATGTATTTGATGTGCAGGTAAACAACTGGAAGCTCACCAGCGTGGTGTTGAACATGGGTGGGTTACATAATATAGAGAATGTAATAGCAGCCATTGCTATTGCCCATCGCCTGGGAATAGCCGATGAAAAAATAAAAGCGGCAGTAGAAGCATTCCGGGGAGTAAAAAGAAGATTTGAATATATTATAAAAACTCCTCCCACACCGGGGGAGGTAGGGAGGGGGCTTACATTTGTAGACGATTATGCCCATCACCCTGAGGAATTGCGCGCATTGATAACCGGCGCAAAAGGACTGTTTGGGAATATGAAATGTACGGTGTTGTTTCAACCACACCTGTTTACCCGAACAAGAGACCTGGCCACCGAGTTTGCTGAAGTGCTGGATATGGCCGATGAAGTAGTGCTGTTGCCTATTTACCCGGCAAGAGAATTACCCATACCAGGCGTAACCAGCAACACGATCCTGGATAAAATGGAAAATGATCATAAACAGGTGTTGAACAAAGAGCAGCTGTTACAGTGGGTGAAAGATAGTGCAGCAACAAAAACCGGGGAAGGTTGGTTATTGATAACCGCCGGCGCCGGCGATATTGATACACTGGTGCAACCCATTAAGCAGATCATTGAAACGAAATAATTGACAAAAACAAAAGTGAAAAAGAAACGCGCTTTTAAGAAACCCATACTGGCAATATTCTGGCTGCTTGTAGCAGCCGGTACCATAGTATTGCTGGCAGCGGCCATGAAAGCGCAGAGCAATAAAACCTGCAGGGGGCAAGAGATCCGTATTGAGGGAAAAGCCAATGAATGGTTCCTCGATAAAAAAGACATCACTACCTTATTACTTTACCACGGCAGCATCAAAGGCAAATCCATAAAAAACTTTGACCTGCGCAAGTTGGAAAACCAGTTAAAGAGTAATGTGTGGGTGAAAGATGCAGAATTGTTCTTTGATAACAGCCGGGTATTGCAGGTGCGTGTACAGGAACGCGTACCCGTAGCCAGGGTATTCACCGTTGGGGGCAACAGTTTTTATATTGATAGCAGTGGCGAAAAGCTGCCGTTGTCAGATAAGTTCTCGGCCCGCCTGCCCGTGGTTACCGGCTTTCCATCAGAAAAAGATAAACTAACCGGAGAAGATAGTGTGATGATGCGGGAGATTATTAATATCAGCAATTACCTGTTGCACGATGAATTTTGGATGGCACAGGTTTCGCAGATAGACATCCAACCCGATCGCACATTTGATATGATCCCCGTTGTAGGCAACCATATCATTGAATTTGGAGATGGTACCGATTACGAGAAAAAGTTTAAAAGGTTGCTGTTGTTTTACCAGCAGGTGTTGAGCAAAACAGGCATGGATGTTTACCAAAAGCTGAATGTACGATACGCACGGCAGGTGATTGGGGTGAAGGGAACATAAGAAGAAAGAGACCACATTAAAAAGAAGATTGAAGAATTACATAGGCACTCCCTATACAACAACTAAAAACAGGATAGATATGCAACACGAACAACAACCCATTATTGTCGGACTGGACATCGGTACGACAAAAATTGCCGCGATTGCCGGTCGAAAGAACGAGTTCGGCAAACTGGAAATTCTCGGTTTTGGCCGGGCCAACTCCAATGGTGTTAAGCACGGACAGGTGCTTAATATCGACGAAACCATCAAGGCCATTACCATGGCTTTGGAAAACTGTTATGCATCAAATCCCGGATTGGAGATATCTGAAGTATATGTAGGTATTGCAGGCCATCACATAAAAAGCCTGCAAAC